>CAUSAW010000094.1:0-6795 GCA_963529725.1 uncultured Kingella sp.
GTGTTCATGAGAAATCCCCTAAATGTCTTGGTGGGAATTTAGGGGATTTTGGGGGGATTTTGCAAAGGTCTCATTGGGTGTTTCTTATTTTGTTTAACTATAACACCCAAAAAATAAAACGCACGAGTAGGCTTGAATCTGATTCAGCGTTTATCCAGCCCATTGGGTTACCAGCCTCAGAGCAGTTATAAAGCGATGCCTACACAAAACGCCCCCGATAGACTCAGGGGCGTTTTTTTATGCGCTCAACTGAGTGCGGAGCCTAAATCTTACACGCCCCGCCCACGCAATCATCATCTTGCAAATCCGATTGCCTATCATCCGCGCCATCGCGCGTGTTGTGGTAATACAAGGTTTTCACGCCGTATTTATACGCCGAAAGCAAATCTTTCAGCATTTGCTTCATCGGCACGCGCCCGCCCTCAAAGCGTTTGGGGTCGTAGCTGGTGTTGGCAGAAATAGCTTGGTCAATAAACTTCTGCATCACGCCCACGAGCTTCAAATAGCCATCGTTGCCGCCCATTTGCCACAACGTTTCGTATTGATTTTTCAGGCGTTCAAACTCGGGCACAACCTGTTTCAAAATGCCATCTTTGGATTGCTTAATGGTAACCAAGCCGCGTGGTGGCTCAATGCCGTTGGTGGCGTTGGCGATTTGCGAACTGGTTTCGCTGGGCATCAACGCGCTTAACGTGCTGTTGCGCAAACCATATTGCACAATATCGGCGCGTAAGGCTTCCCAGTCGTAATGCAAAGGCTCGTTGCAGAATTTATCCAAATCGGCTTTGTAGGTGTCAATCGGCAAGATGCCTTGGGAATAGGTGGTTTCGTTGAACAGCGGACAAGCGCCGTATTCTTTTGCCAACGCCACCGATGCTTTGAGCAAATAGTATTGCATGGCTTCAAATGTGCGGTGGGTTAAGCCAATCGCGCTGCCATCGCTGTATTTCACGCCGTTTTTCGCCAAATAATACGCGTAGTTAATCACGCCCACGCCCAAGGTACGGCGGTTCATTGTGGCTTTATGCGCGGCGGGAACAGGGTAGTCCTGATAATCCAGCAAAGCATCTAGGGCGCGAACGGTTAAATCCGCCAAGTTTTCAAATTCATCCAAATTTTCCAACGCGCCTAAGTTAAACGCCGATAGCGTGCACAAGGCGATTTCGCCGTTTTCATCGTTAATATTGTTCAGCGGCTTAGTGGGCAGCGCAATTTCTAGGCACAAATTGGATTGGCGCACGGGCGCAACTTTGGGGTCAAATGGGCTGTGCGTGTTGCAATGGTCCACGTTTTGCACATAAATGCGCCCTGTGCCTGCACGCTCTTGCATCAAGGTGGAGAACAAATCCGCCGCGCTGATGGTTTCTTTGCGGATGTTGGGGTCGTTTTCGTATTGCGTGTATAGGCGCTCAAATTCGTCTTGGTCGGCGAAAAAGGCTTCGTATAGCCCTGGGGTTTCGTGGGGCGAGAATAGGGTGATGTTGCCGCCTTTAATTAGCCGCGTGTACATCAATTTGTTGATTTGCACGCCATAATCCAGTTGGCGGATGCGGTTCTCTTCCACGCCGCGATTGTTTTTCAACACCAACAGGCTTTGCACTTCAATGTGCCACAGCGGGTAGAACAGCGTTGCCGCGCCACCGCGCACGCCGCCTTGCGAACAGGATTTCACGGCAGCCTGAAACATTTTGAAAAACGGAATGCAGCCGGTGTGTTGCGCTTCGCCGCCGCGAATTTCGCTGCCCAAGCCGCGAATACGCCCTGCATTGATGCCGATGCCTGCGCGTTGGGAAACGTATTTTACGATGGATGATGTGGTGGCATTGATGCTGTCTAGGCTGTCGTCGCATTCAATTAACACGCAGCTGGAAAATTGGCGCGTTGGTGTGCGCACGCCGCTCATAATCGGCGTCGGCAGCGAGATTTTGAATTGCGAAACCGCATCGTAAAAACGCTTCACATAATCCAAACGCGTGTTTTTTGGGTATTTGGCAAACAAGCACATTGCCACCAAAATATATAAAAACTGTGGGCTTTCAAAGATTTGGCGCGTTACGCGGTTTTGCACCAAATATTTGCCTTCTAGCTGCTTAACGGCGGCGTAGGAGAAGGTTAAATCGCGTTCGTGGTCAATGTAGTCGTTGAGCTCGTTGTATTCGGCTTCGGTGTAGTCTTGCAGCAGGTGGGCATCGTATTTGCCCATTGCCACCATTTTTTGCACATGGGCAAACAGATGTGGCGGCGCGTAGTCGCCGTAGGCAATTTTGCGTAGGTGGAAAATGGCGAGGCGCGCGGCGAGGTATTGGTAATCGGGCGAGTCTTCGGAGATTAAATCGGCAGCGGATTTGATGATGGTTTCGTGGATGTCGTCGGTGCGGATGCCGTTGTAGAATTGGATGTGCGATTTCAGCTCCACTTGCGACACGGACACATTGTCCAACCCTTCGGCTGCCCATGTTACAACTCGGTGGATTTTGTCCAAATCAATGGCTTCAAGCCGACCATCGCGTTTGGTTACTTTCATGTTGCTGGTCATGTGTGCTTCTCCCTACGAAAATGCGAAATGCCGAGTATCTATTCGGCATTCTTGGGGGTTTTTTGATTGGGTTAATTTTACGAATTTTTGGTCTGATTGGATAGCTTGACAAAAATAACCATTTGTTTTGTTTTATAATTAATAGTAATTAATTTATTCATGAAAAAGAAAAGTTATCCACAAATTATGTGTTTTGAATGGCTTACTTGCTGTTTCAGGCAGCCTGAAAATGAAGCGTAAAAATGAAAAATATAAAGCTGTCTCTTTCATTACACTGCACCATCGCAAAGGCAGCCTGAAAACGAGCAACGCACGTTTTAACGCAGTCAAATTGTCTCAACTATTGCATAAACAAATTTTCAGGCTGCCTCACCATCCCCAAAAGGCAGCCTGAAAACCCAATCCAATCTCATCCTCAAAGGACAACCACATGAAAACCATCATTATTGACTACGGCATGGGCAATCTCCACTCCGTGCAAAAATCCGTTCACGCTGCCGCCCAGCGCGCCAACATCCACACTCAAATCCAGCTCACCTCCCGCGCCCAAGACATCTACGCCGCCGATCGCGTGATTTTTCCAGGGCAAGGCGCGATGCCAGACTGCATGGCAGCGCTCAACCAAAGCAATCTTGCCGACGCCATCCGCGATGCGCTGAAAAACAAACCCTTTTTTGGCATCTGCGTAGGCGCGCAGCTATTGTTTGAACACAGCGAAGAAGGCGACACACAAGGCTTGGGCTGGTTTTCAGGCTGCGTTAAACGCTTTTCTGCTAACCAAAACGACGCGCAAGGCAATCGCCTAAAAATCCCCCACATGGGCTGGAACAATGTTTGCCAAACCCAAGCTCATCCCCTGTTTGCCAACATTCCGCAAAACGAGCGCTTCTATTTTGTCCACAGCTATTATTTTGCCCCCACGCAGCCTGAAATTACCCTTGCCACCAGCCAATATCCGCAAGAATTCGCCTGCATCATCGGCAAAGACAACGTTTTCGCCACTCAATTTCACACCGAAAAAAGCCACGAAGCAGGGCTACAATTGTTGCAAAATTTTCTACACTGGCAACCTTAAACACACAAAGTCTTAACACTTAACTATGTAATTTTGCTAAAATGGCGAAATAACTTACAAAGATTAACCCAACTATGCAACTTATCCCTGCGATTGATCTCAAAGATGGACAATGTGTCCGCCTTAAACAAGGTCTAATGGAACAAGCCACCATCTTTTCAGACAGCCCCGCCAAAATGGCGCAGCACTGGTTAGAACAAGGCGCGCGACGTTTGCACTTGGTTGATTTAAACGGCGCATTTGCAGGCGATCCTAAAAATTTTCCCGCCATTGCTTAAATTCTTGCTGCCGTATCCGCCCATATCCCCGTGCAATTGGGCGGAGGCATCCGCGATTTAGCCACCATTGAAAAATACCTCAATCTCGGTTTAACCGATGTCATCATCGGCACCGCAGCCGTTAAAAATCCCCAATTTGTGCACGATGCCTGCCGCGAATTTGCAGGGCATATTATTGTTGGGCTGGATGCCAAAGACGGCAGGGTTGCCATTGATGGCTGGGCAACGGTAACCGAGCATCATGTGGTTGATTTGAGCCAACAATTTGCCAGCGATGGCGTTAACAGCATTATCTACACCGACATCGGCAGAGACGGCATGATGAGCGGGGTAAACATTGAAGCCACCGTTCACCTTGCCCGCGCTGTGAATATCCCCATCATTGCATCGGGCGGTTTAACCAATTTAGACGATGTGCGCGCGCTTTGCGCCGTGCAACACGAAGGTATCGCAGGCGTTATCACAGGGCGCGCCATCTATGAAGGCAGCATCCAATTTAACGAAGCGCAACGGCTTGCCGATTCCTTAACGGCAGCCTGAAAATTGAAATTAAACGTTTTTTCATAACAAACAACAAAAAAGGAAACAATTATGTACGGTTCATTTTTGCTTATCGCATTCATTTTAGGCTTTTGGTGCATTTGGTCTGCCAGCCGTGATGTTAATTCGCTGGGCGAGGCGCTGGGTTTTACCGTGTTAGCCATCATCATCAAAGCAACAATGGAGTGGAGCGGTATGCCAGAATTTGATGCCCAGCTGTTAACCACTTGGGGCATTTTGTTTTTGTTCACCGTGGTGGTGTTGGAACTGATTGATCGCTTCTCCGAAAGCATGGGGATGAACATGGGGATTGCGCTGGCAGGTTCGGCAGGCTGGTTTTTGCTAGCGAAATATTTGTTTAGCGAAGCGGGCATCGCCAAAGTGGCAGGCTGGGTGGGCTAAATAGGCAGCCTGAAAACTGAAACAGCACAAAAAACACCGTTATTCTGCGATGGGAATAACGGTGTTTTTGCATTCTGTGGATTTTCAGGCTGCCTTTGCAGTGTGGCGCGATGGTTTTACGCTTTTGCCAATTCCACACGCATCGCCATAATCACATCGGCATAATCGTCCGCATCAAAAATCGCCGAGCCTGCGACAAATGTATCGGCGCCTGCGGCGGCGGCGGCGGCGATGTTGTCCACCTTAATGCCGCCATCCACTTCTAGGCGGATGCGTCGCCCGCTTTGTTGCTCGTAGGCATCCAGCAGCGCACGGGTTTGGCGCAGTTTTTCCAGCGTGTGCGGAATGAATTTTTGCCCGCCAAAACCAGGGTTCACCGACATCAGCAGCACCATATCTAATTTGTCTAACACATTTTCCAGCACATGAATGGATGTTGCGGGATTCAACACCAAGCCCGCTTGTTTGCCCGCGTCTTTAATCAGCGATAGGCTGCGATCAACATGGCGGCTGGCTTCGGGATGGAAGGTGATGATGTCGGCGCCTGCTTTGATAAACGCGCCAATCATGTCGTCCACAGGCTCAATCATCAGGTGCACATCTATCGGCGCGCTGGTATGCGGGCGCAGCGCGGCGCAAATCATCGGACCAAAGGTGAGATTGGGCACATAATGGTTGTCCATCACATCAAAATGAATCATGTCGGCGCCTGCGGCAATCACGTTGCGTACTTCTTCGCCCAAGCGGGCAAAATCGGCAGACAAAATGCTGGGGGCGATGCGGTAATGGCTCATGTTCAATCCTTCACAAAAAAATAGCAATGGCGCGATTTTAGCACCGCCTGCGTTTTTCAGGCTGCCTGAATGCGCATAAAGCCTTATCCAACTGCGTACGCCATTGAGCGACACGCGCTATAATCGCGCCTTTTCATTTTTCGGAACACGCAACCATGTCTAAAAAAACCAAACACGAATTAGAAAACAACAAACTGCAAAAACGCCTGCGCCATGCCGTGGGCGATGCGATTAACGATTTCAACATGATTGAAAACGGCGACAAAATTATGGTTTGCCTATCGGGCGGCAAAGACAGCTACGCGCTGTTGGACATCCTACGCCAGCTTCAAGCCTCCGCGCCGATTGAGTTTGAACTCGTTGCCGTGAACCTAGACCAAAAGCAACCGGGTTTTCCCGAACACGTTTTGCCCGAATACCTGAGCAGCATTGGCGTGCCCTACAAAATCGTGGAAGAAGACACCTATTCCACCGTTAAGCGCGTACTCGACGAAGGCAAAACCACCTGCTCGCTGTGCAGCCGCCTGCGCCGCGGCATCCTCTACCGCACGGCCAAAGAGCTGGGCTGCACCAAAATCGCGCTCGGCCACCACCGCGACGACATCATCGCCACCTTGTTTTTAAACATGTTTTACGGCGGCAAGCTCAAAGCCATGCCGCCCAAGCTGGTTTCCGACAACGGTGAGCACATCGTTATCCGCCCCTTGGCGTATGTGAAAGAAAAAGACCTGATTCGCTATGCCGAGCTCAAACAATTCCCCATCATCCCCTGCAACCTGTGCGGTTCTCAGCCCAATCTGCAACGCCAAGTCATCGGCGATATGTTGAAAGACTGGGACAAACGCTTCCCCGGCCGCATCGAAAGCATGTTCTCTGCGCTGCAAAACGTGGTGCCCTCGCATCTGGCGGATACCGAACTGTTTGATTTTGCGGGCTTGCAGCGTGGGCAGACGCTGAAACACGGCGGCGATTTGGCGTTTGACAGCGAAACCGTGTCGTTTACCGCCCCGCGCGACGAAGACGACGGGCAGCCTGAAAAACCCGCGCGCAAGGTGATTAACATTTTGGGGAACAAGCCTAAGGCGGGGTGTGGCATTCAGGTGGAATAATGGCTATGCAAAAGGCAGCCTGAAAACGGGAAAAACCATTTTCAGGCTGCCTATTTGCCAT
>CAUSAW010000095.1:0-6740 GCA_963529725.1 uncultured Kingella sp.
CAATGAGAATGGCTTCGCGCTCGCCCGCGCAGGCTTGCAAGGCAGCCTGAAAATCATGCACCACTTGCGCGCCATCGGCTTGCCAATCCACTTGGCGCGTAATCACAATATTGCGGCGATTGGGCAACGGCTTGCGCGGCAGGCTATCCCACGTTTTGCGCCCCATGATGATGGTTTTGCCTGTGGTGTAGCTTTTAAAAAAAGCGAAATCTTCGGGAATATGCCACGGGATTTGGTTGCCATTGCCGATGATGCGGTTTTGCGCGACGGCGGCGATAAGGGTGATTTGCATAAGCGTCCTTTGCGATGAATGATGGGGCAGGGGATAGAAAACCGCGAAGTTTACCGTTTTATTTTCAGGCTGCCTAATCTTGGCAACAGGCAGCCTGAAACCATCGCCGTCTGCGAAATGATACAATCGCTGCTTCTAATAATAGCGACAAAGCTCTGTTTACAAGAAAACCACAGCTCAAGTATCCTTGCCCCCGCAACCCCAAAGGCAGCCTGAAAAGCTAAACTTCCGTTAATACATTTTCAGGCTGCCCATTCAATCCCTATTCAACACCATGAACCCAAACACCCAACAAGAATTCAAACGCGGCATCAAAGATGTACTTCCCATTATGATTGGCATCATCCCCTTCGGACTGATTCTCGGCGCGCAAGCAGGGCAAAAAGGCATGAGCGTGCTGGAAACCACCCTAATGATGGGGCTGAACTTTGCAGGCGGCTCCGAATTTGCCGCCGTTGGCTTGTGGGCATCGCCCTTGCCCGTGCTGCTCATCATCACCATGACTGCCATGATTAACAGCCGCCATATCCTAATGGGCGCCGCTCTCGTGCCGTATCTGCGCGATTTGCCGCTCAAAAAGCTGCTGCCTGCCTTATTTGTGATGACAGACGAAAGCTGGGCAATGGGCATCGCCGATGCCAAACACCGCCAGCAAGCAGGCTTGCCACCGTTTAGCTATCCTTATTATATGGGCACCGCCGCTGTGCTTTATGTAATGTGGGTGGGCTGCGGCTTGCTCGGCTCATCGCTCGCACCCTTGCTGGGCGATGTATCTCGCTTCGGCTTTGGCATGGCGTTTCCTGCCGTGTTTTTGGTGTTGGTGCGCGGTATGTGGCGCGGTTTTCAGGCTGCCAAACCGTGGCTCATCAGCCTTATTGTCGCCATTATTGTGTACGCCCTTGCGCCCAATGGCGGCTGGTACGTCCCCGCAGGCACGCTGGCAGGATTGCTCTTTGCCTACTTCGCCAATGGAGACGCCAAATGATTAGCTGGGCTTCGTTTTTCACCATCATCGGCATGCTCTGCGTAACTTATTCCACCCGCCTGCTCGGCTTTTTCTTGTTAAAAAACAGAACGCTCTCGCCGCGTATGGCACGCACGCTAGAAGCCGCACCCGCCTGCGTGTTGTTATCCGTTATCGCGCCGCATTTTATTTCCAACAAACCGCACGAACTCATCGCCCTTGCCGTAACCCTATTTATGGCAGCGCGCTTTGCCATGCTGCCAACCGTTATCGTTGCCGTGGCAACATCAGGGATACTCGGCTGGTTGATGGCATAACAGCAGGCGCCGCCCATTCCCAGCCAAAAATCGCAACATCTCCACCAAATCACGCATCGCCGCGCCAAAGCATTGCACAACATTTTCAGGCTGCCTAAAATCGCCCCATCAACATTCGCCCCAAACGCCATGACCATCTTAGACAACCTTATCACCCTAGCCCAAATAACAGGCAGCATTGACGTGCAATGCAGCTTCAACGGCGATTGGTATGTGCGCCACAACCACAACCGCACCCAAGGCGTTGTGCACATCGTAACCCACGGCACAGGCTATCTAAAACTAGACAACGAAGCCCAAGCCCGCCAATTGCAAGCGGGCGACATCATCTTTTTCCCGCGCAACGCCGCCCACACGCTCAGCAGCCAAATCGGCTGCAACAACACGCAACACGCCCCCAGCATCAGCCAGCAAGGCGCCATCACCCACAAACAAACCAGCGCCAGCGCCAACGCCGCCCAGCTCAATCTATACTGCGCCCATTTCGCCTACGAAACCCACAACAGCCTGCTGCAAGGGCTGCCTGAAATCATCATTCTCAACACCCCACACAGCACCACCCAAGCCATCGTTAGCCTTTTGCAATACGAAATCAGCCAAAACGAACACAGCACAACCGCCGCCATCAACGCCCTGTCCACCGTATTACTCGTTCACATCCTGCGCACCTATTTAAGCCAAAACGAGCATCAAGCCCCCTTAACAGGCGTGCTCAACGGCTGGCGCGATCGCCGCCTGCGCAGCGTTGTCCAAGCCGTGACCCAAGAACCCGAGCACGATTGGCGCGTAGAAACCCTAGCCGAGCTTGCCAAGCTCTCCCGCGCCCAGCTTATGCGCCTTTTTCGCAGCCAAATGCAAACCAGCCCACATGCTTTTGTTAACAATATGCGCCTGCAAAAAGCCGCTATGCTCCTGCGCAACAGCCAAAACACCGTGCTTGCCGTTGCGCTGGAATCAGGCTATCAATCCGAAACCCACTTTGGCAAAGTGTTCAAAAAACACTACGGCTGCACGCCCAAGCAATACCGCCAACAGCGCATCACCGCCGAAACGCTGAAAACAGAAGATTACAGCATTTGAATTTTCTTCATTACAACAACGCCAAAAGCGTTTTCAGGCTGCCTATCATGTTCACCAATAGGCAGCCTGAAAACGCTTTATTCAATTAAATCAAACAGTTTTTAGTAAACACTCTTCCCCAGCAATACAACATCCGCCAGCATCCCATCTAAATCGCACACCTCAGGCAATCGCCCCCAAACCTCAAAGCCCAAGCCACGAAACAGCGCCATGCTCGCTGCGTTGTGCGCAAAAATCACCGCAACCAATTTATGCACACCCAACGCAGGCGCGCGCCGAATCATCTCGCCCAATAGCCATTTGCCCAAGCCCGCCCCGCGATGTTGCGCATGAATATAAATGCTTACTTCGGCGGTGCGATGGTATGCCGCGCGCGGATAATAATCGCTTAGGCTCGCCCAAGCCATCAGGCAGCCTGAAGCATCACGCACCACATAAAGCGGACGATTCTCGCGCTGATGCGCCACAAACCAAGCCTCGCGCTCGGCAACGGAAACAGGCTGCAAATCCGCCGTAACTTGGCGCGAAGCAATGGTGCTGTTATAAATTGCCACAATTTCGGGCAAATCTTCGCGCTGCGCCAGCGAGAGCGTATAGCGCATTATGAAATACCCGTTTTCATTTTGGTTTCAGGCACTTCCGTTTGCTCATGCCAATCCACTTGCCCGTCATGCAAAATCGTTTGCATCATCGCCTGCGTTTCGCCATCCACCTCGCGCACCACGCTCATCAAGTTTTCATTGGTAAACATCGGCAAGCTCGGGTCATACACTTCCGCCAAGCGATCAGACATATACCGATCGCGCGCCGCATAAAATTTGCTCAACTCGCGCGCTTTTTCAGGCTGCATCCCCAGTTTTTCCAAAGCAATGCGCCCCGCACGCACCGAAGAATCTGACAGCTCGCGGATAATGTAACTCGCCCCCGCATGGCGCAAATCATAGGCGTGCACGCGGTCATGCGCCCGCGCAATAATCGGCAGAGTAGGGTAGTGGCGGCGCACATATTCCACAATCGCCGTGGTGTCGCTTTTGCCATCAATCGCCACAATCAACAGTTTCGCGTGCGCCAAGCCCGCCGAGCCCAGCAATTCAGGGTCAGTTGCATCGCCGTAATACGATTTAATCCCCAGTTTCGCCAAGCCCTCCACCATTTCCGCATGGTTATCAATCACCGTAGTGTGGTAGCCGCAAGCCGTCAGCATACTGTTGATATGCTGACCAAACCGCCCATGCCCCAGCAGAATAACGGGGTTTTCCTCGTCAATCGTATCGTTTTGACGGCTTTCCGCGTTCTCTTCCTTAATCGCACGTGGCGCAAAAACCTTTTCATAAACAATAAACAACAGCGGTGTCAGCACCATAGACAACGCTACCACCAAATTAATGCGGTCCAGCACCGTTTTCGGCAAAACATGGTTCGCCTGCGCAATCGACAGCAACACGAAACCAAATTCCCCCGCCTGCGCCAAACTCAGCGCAAACAGTTTGGTCGCCAATGAAGGCAGCCTGAAAATCTTAGCCAGCAGCCACAGTACCGCAGCCTTCACCAGCAGCAAAGCCAATGTCATCCCAATAATCGGGAAAAACTTGCTTTGCAAAATCGCAAAATTCATCCCCGCGCCCACCGTGATGAAAAACAGCCCCAAAAAAATCCCTTTAAACGGCTCCAAACGGCTTTCCATTTCGTGCCGATAAGTGCTGTTTGCCAGCGTAACCCCCGCCACAAACGCCCCCAGCGCAGGCGACAAGCCAACCAGCGACATCAGCGTGGCAATGCCCACCACCAAAAGCAGCGTGAACACCGTAAACATCTCGCGCACACGGCTTTTGATAATGATGCGAAACATATACGGCAGCAAATAACGCACCACCAACACAATCAGCAAAATCGCCGCCACGCTCACAATCGCCACAATCCAACCGGGTTGATGCGCCAGCAAGTTGCCCGCCGTATGCCCACCTTCGCCTTTTTTCGCAATGCCCGAAGTCGCCAACAGCGGCATCAACGCCAGCATCGGAATCGCCGCCACATCTTGAAACAAAAGCACCGCAAACCCCGCTTGACCGCCCGCCGTTTGCATCAACTGCTTCTCGTTATACGTTTGCAACACAATCGCCGTGGACGACAATGCCAAAATACAGCCCACCGCTACGCCAATTTGCCATTTATAGCCCAAAGCCATAGAAATGCCCGTAACCGCCGCCACCGTCAGCGTAACTTGCAAGCCGCCCAATCCCAGCAATTTATGTCGCAGCTGCCATAACATTTTTGGCGCAAGCTCCAAGCTCACCAAAAACAGCATCATTACCACACCAAATTCTGCAACATGTTGAATAGATTCTGCTTCCTTACCAACAAAGTGCAAAACAGGACCTATCAATATCCCTGCCATTAAGTACCCTAATACAGAGCCTAAGCCCAATTTTTGTGAGATTAAAACCGCTCCCACAGCAAACGAAAGATAAATAAAGGCGTAAAGAAGAAGAGCAGTCATGCGGGCTGTCCTTAAATAATTAGTAGTGTGGTGAAAGGAGAAAACAACAAGAAAATGTAAAAAATTGGCTTTTTTTGTATTTGCGACAAAATAAAAAGAAATTGACGCAATTTGTTGCCAAGTACCTAGATTTTACAAAATTTTCTTGCAAAAAGATAGCTTGCAAATGATTTTAGCAGAGCAAAATTGCGTAAGAAAAATGTAAAGATGAACCTTAGGCAAGATATTTAACATAATATACATTATTGGAACTTATGATTCGTCTAAAATTACAGCTATTGCACAAAATTTTCGCAAAAAATACTTTAACTCATTGCGTAATAATGATATATTCGCCGCTTGTTTTCGCGTGGCATCCAAATAGCTAGCGCATCACCTCATTTCTTTTTAATTCACCACATTTAAATCTTTTTGGAATACAAAATCTTATGGCAATTTTAAAATTTGGCAAGACTATTTGTGTCGCTTCGTTATTGAGCTTTGGTTTGATGAGCAATGCTTATGCTGTTGATGATGAAGATGTTTTGGGGCAATTTTTAGAACAAAAATTTGCCACGCAACAAGTAGCTCAAAATGGCGCGCCTGTGCAAACGCTGGAACCTGATCCGCTTGCTGCTTATATGCAGCCTTCTGCCAATTTTAATGCTGCGTCTACTCGCGCGGTTGATACCAACACGATTCAATATCAGGCGGCGCAAGCGGGTCCTATGTTGAAAGCGCAATCTGCTTTGATTATGAATGCGAAAACGGGGCAGATTTTGTATCAAAAAAATATGAGCAGCGTGCGTTCAATTGCTTCTATTTCTAAATTGATGTCGGCGATGGTGTTGCTGGATGCGCATTTGGATATGAATGAGCAGATTACGATTACAGAGGCGGAAATTGATCGTTTGAAAGGCACCAGCAGCCGTTTGTCGGTGGGCACTACGCTGACACGGGCGCAATTGTTGCACTTGGGCTTGATGAGTAGTGAAAATCGTGCGATTCATGCGCTGGCGCGGACTTATCCTGGTGGTATGCCTGCGTTTGTGGCGGCGATGAATAATAAGGCGCACAGCTTGGGGATGGTGAATAGCCGTTTTTATGAGCCGACTGGTTTAGATCCGCGCAATGTTTCAACGGCGTTGGAATTGGGCAAGATGGTTCAGGCGGCGAGCAATTATGCCAAGATTCGTGAATTGACGACTTCTAATTATGGGCAGGCGTACACCAGCAGCGGTAAGCTGCAACAGTATAAAAATACGAATGTTTTGGTGCGCGAGGGGCAAATGAATATTACGCTGCAAAAAACGGGTTATATCCGCGAGGCGGGACGTTCTATGGTGCTGCAAGCGAAAATGGGGCAAACGCCTGTTGTGATTGTGGTGTTGGGTTCGGCGACTTCGGCTAGTCGTGCGAGCGATGCGCGTTCTTTGGGCAGTATTGCGCAGATGACGCTGTAATCAATAGCCATACAAAAACGCATCTTGTTTACGGATGCGTTTTTTGTGTGTTCAGGCTGCCTTAATATGCCAACTATTGAGGCAGCCTGAAAATATAGTAAAATAAAATAGAAACCACCCGTACAACCTATCATAACCACACCTATCT
>CAUSAW010000096.1:0-6657 GCA_963529725.1 uncultured Kingella sp.
ATCGTAAATCTTTCCCATTATTCTTGAAAGAATGCGAGTTTCGTTTTAACTTTGGCACACCGTCTGAACAGCTTAAAGTGCTGCGTAGATGGTGTGGTATTTAGGGCTTATCTAGTACAGCCCCTAAACATAAATGAAACCCTTGTTGGATTCCAAATAGGGCTGTATATGTTCAATATCTTGCCATGCGATGGTGCCGACGGGGGCGTAGTTTATGCCCTGCTTATCAATCACAAGCAGCGATTCTTGGCGATAAGTCTCTAATACATCAAATACATAACGAAAAGACGTGCCAACCATAAACATAAAACATAAAACGCAAAAAATCATTACCCCAAGGGACGAGGCGTTGAATGCTTGGTACAAAATAAATAGCGGAATAGATAACCAAACCAGCAATGACAGGGTAATAAGCAAGCGGTTAAACGGTATAACAAGGGGCTGGGGCATGGTTTTTTCCTTTTCAGGCTGCCGAAAAACAGAATAACAAGCCACGCAATGATACCTGAGAACAACGCCAAAAGGCAGCCTGAAAACGGGCGGATACTCGTTTTCAGGCTGCCTTTTTAAGCGCGCCAAGCTATGCCGTGATGGCTGTTTAGGCGGCGGCAAACAAATCGTTCAACCCTTCGGCAATGGTGGGATGGGTGAAGATTTGGTTTTTGATGTAGCTGGCGGGGATTTTATGGTCTATCGCCATTTTGAACAGGTTGATGATTTCGTGCGATTCGGCGCAAAACAGGGTTACGCCGAGAATTTCGCCGCTTTCGCTGTCTACAATGGCTTTGAGCAAGCCATCGGTTTGCCCCAAGATTTTGGCTTTGGGGATGGCTTCGGCTTTCAGTTTCAGCACTTTATAGCTGCGCCCTGATTGCGCGGCGACGGTTTCGGTCATGCCGATGTGCGACAGCGGCGGCTCGGTGAAGGTGGTGGTGGGGAAGGTGGCGCGATCATCGCGGCTGCGCGTGCCGTTGCCAAGCAGTTGGTCGCGCACGATGCGGTAGTCGTCCAGCGAAATGTAGGTAAACATGGGGCTGCCCGCCACGTCGCCCATCGCCCAAATATGCTCTTTGCCGATAACGCGGCATTGGGCATCGGTGGCGATAAAGCCGCGCTCGGTGGTGGCGATGCCTGCGTTTTGCAGCGAGAGAGCGGCGGTGTTGGGCTGCCGTCCAATCGCCACCAACACGGCATCGGCGGCAAATTCGCCCTGATTGGTTTGCACCAGCACGCTGTCGCCCTGCTCCACAAAGGCGGTGGTTTGCACGCTTTGCAACACGTTGATTTGGCGGCTGTTTAACACGCGCAGCATTTCTTCGGCGATGTCGCGGTCTTCGCGCGGCAGGAACACGGGGCTGTTGTCTAAAATGGTTACTTGGCTACCAAATTGTTGATACATAAAGGCAAATTCCAGAGAAATATAGCCGCCGCCGATAATCACCAAACGCTCGGGGCGTTCGGCAAGCGACAGCATTTCGGTGCTGTAATGCACGCGTGGATGGTCTGCGCCTGCAACGTTAAGCGGATTAGACGTTGCGCCTGTGTTGATAAAAATGCGCTCGGCGCGGATGGTTTGCTCGCCTTGTGCGCCGCGCAGGATAACGGTGTGGTCGTCTTGAAACTGGGCTTGGGCGTGGATTACTTGCACGTTTGCCATGTTGTCTAGCTTGGCGAAATTGGCGGCGCGCAGCTTGGGGATTAGGTTGTTTTTGGCTTGCATGGCAGCCTGAAAATCGTGCTGCTTCGCGCCTTCCACCAATAATTTTTTGCTGGGAATGCAGCCGATGTTGATGCACGTTCCGCCATACATTTGATCGTTTTGTTCTACTAAAACAACGGATTGTCCGTGGTTGGCTAAATCGGCGGCCAGCGTTTTTCCTGCTTTACCAAAGCCGATGATGAGATTTTGTGTGTGCATGGTGGTCTCCAAAATAAAAAAACAAGATGCGGATGATAGGGGCATCTTGTTGGCGAGTATGGTGTAAACGGCGCGTTTTATGGTGAAAAGGGCTGATTTGGGCGCTTGGTGGTTTTCAGGCTGCCTTAATCTACATCGTAGTCGCGCATTTTGCGTTCTAGGCTGTCTAAGCGGCGGTTGGTGTGTTCTATTTGGCGTTGCAGGTTGCCAAGCTGCTGTTGGCAGTCGTTCAGCTGGTTGGCGAGTTGGCTGTATTGCTCTTGGCTGCTGAGGCTGTTTGTGGCAGCCTGAAAACCGAAAGTTTCAACGGAGTTAGAACGGAAAAATTGCCCGATATTTTGCAGGGTTTGCCTGATTTGCTGGGCTTTTTGCGCGAGCGCGTGGGCTTGGTCTTCGCCGAAGATGCGTTGCAAATCTTGCTGCGGCGTGTAGCGCAGTTGGCTGCAACAGAGCATCAGGTTCATGCCGATGGTGGCATTGCCTTCTATGGCAAGGTCGCTGAATTGGGGCATTGCGCCGCGCAGGATGTTGGGCAGGGCGTCGTTGTGCAGGATAAGCGTGCAGCTTGGGGCTTGCTGCGTGGGGTCTAGCGTGCCTTGGGCGTTGATGCGCCCGATGATTTTCAGGCTGCCTGTTTGCAGGGCGATGGCGATGCCGTTGTAGCCTGCGAGTTGGGCGCAGACTTCGGGGTTGTGCGACAGGAGATGGTTGATGAGTTGGATGGAGAGCATTTGGCAATGGGTTTCAGGCTGCCTAATGGTGCAACAGGGGCAGCCTGAAAATAGGATTGGTGTGTTTTGAAAAGGAAGGAACTTGGGTTGATGGCGTTTTCAGGCTGCCTTTGCCGTTCCCTGGGCAGCCTGAAACTTCATACTTCGGATGATTACGCCTTGGCTTGCCAAGTATCTTTCAACCCCACCGTGCGGTTAAACACAGGCTGTTGCCCTGTTTTATGGTCATAACGGTCGGTAACAAAATAGCCGATGCGCTCAAACTGCCAATGGCTTTCGGGCGGCAAATCGTTCACCGCGCTTTCGGCATAAGCGGTGATTTCGCGCACCGAATCAGGGTTGAGAAAATCGGTAAACGGCAGATATTCGCCATCGTCGCCGCGCACCGCATCAGGGCGTTCCACCGTAAACAAGCGGTCATACAGCCGCACGGTAATCGGCGTGGCATGCTCGGCAGACACCCAATGAATCACGCCTTTCACCTTGCGCCCTTCGGGATTTTTGCCTAGCGTGTCGTGGTCTATCGTGCATTTTAGTTCCACAATTTTGCCGTTTTCGTCTTTCACCACTTCATCGCAGCGCATCACATAGCTGTGGCGCAGGCGCACTTCGCCGCCCAGCGTTAAGCGTTTCCAGCCTTTGGGCGGCTCTTCGGCAAAATCGTCCGCTTCAATGTACAGCGTTGAGCTGATGGGAATTTCGCGCGCGCCAAAGGCTTCGTTGTTCGGATGGAACGGCGCACTGCGGCTGGCGGTTGGGGCAGCCTGAAAATTGGTAATCGTAACCTTAATCGGGTTCAATACCGCCATCAGGCGCGGCGCGGTGTTTTCCAATTCTTCGCGGATCGCGCCTTCCAGCACGCTCATGTCCACAATATTTTCCGATTTAGAAATACCCGCACGTTTGGCAAACAGGCGCAAGCCTTCGGGCGTGTAGCCACGGCGGCGCATCCCCGAAATGGTCGGCATACGCGGGTCGTCCCAGCCGCTCACATGCTCTTCGCTCACCAATTGGTTGAGCTTGCGTTTGGACGTGATGGAATACAGCAATTCCAAGCGGGAAAATTCGTATTGATGCGGGCGCACGGGGCTGGGCGCAGGGATGTTGTCCAACACCCAGTCATACAACGGGCGGTGCGCTTCAAATTCCAGCGTGCACAGCGAATGGGTGATGCCTTCAATCGCATCGGACACGCAATGCGTGTAGTCATACATTGGATAGATGCACCATTTGTCGCCCGTGTTGTGGTGATGCGCGCGGCGGATACGGTAAATCACGGGGTCGCGCATATTCACATTGCCTGCTGCCATGTCAATTTTCAGGCGCAGGGTTTTGCTGCCATCGGGGAACGCGCCGTCGCGCATTTTGTAAAACAAATCAAGGTTTTCTTCCACGCTGCGCTCGCGATAGGGGCTGTTTTTACCAGGCTCGGTGAGCGTGCCGCGGTATTCGCGCATTTCTTCGGGCGTAAGATCGTCCACATAGGCTTTGCCGTCTTTAATTAAACCAACGGCGTAATCAAACAGTTGGTCAAAATAGTTGGATGCAAAACGCGTTTCGCCTGCCCAATGAAAGCCAAGCCATTGAACGTCTTCTTTGATGGAATTAACGTATTCGTCGCTTTCTTTTTCGGGATTGGTGTCGTCAAAGCGCAGATTGCATTGCCCGTCAAAAACGTATGCCAAGCCGAAATTCAGGCAGATGGATTTGGCGTGCCCGATGTGCAGATAGCCGTTTGGCTCGGGCGGAAAGCGGGTTTGGATGGCGCTGTGTTTGCCTGTTTTGAGATCGTCTTCAATCAGCGTGCGGATAAAGTGGTTATCGGCGAATTGGTCTTTGGTTAACATGGTGTATCTCTTGAAAAATGGTTTTCAGGCTGCCTTTGCGAGCTGGGGCAGCCTGAAAATGGTAAACAAAATGATGGCGGATTGTACCTGAAAGCGGCGACTTTGTGGGCTTGGTAAAGCGCTCTAAAATAATCAGCGCAAGATGCGAAAAACCGCTTGCGTTGCCCCTTGTTTTTTCGTTTAATCGCGCCTGTTTTTACAGCCTTGTTATTTACCCTGCGCGTGCGAAAAACCGCGCTCTTTTTATTTTAGGAAACAATATGAACAAAACCCTGCTTGTTAGCATGCTTGCCGCTCTGTTTTTGGGTGCATGCAGCGGTTCGGATAACCAAGACAAATCGGCTGCTGTCGCGTCCGAATCCGCGCAAAAGACCAACGCCCCCACCAGCCAACTGAATCTTTATATTTGGTCAGACTATGTTGATCCCGACACCATCGCCGAATTTGAAAAAAACAATTCAGTTGAAGTAACCCAAGCGTTTTACGACAGCAACGAAGTATTAGAAGCCAAAGTTTTAACGGGCAAATCAGGCTTTGACCTAGTTGCCCCATCGATTGCCAACATCGGACGACAAATCCACGCAGGCGCATATCAAGAAATAGACAAAAGCCAAATCCCCAACTACAACAACATAGACCCCGAGCTGCTGAAAATGATGGCGCAAGTGGATCCGGGCAATAAATACGCCGTGCCCTATTTTTGGGGCATCAACACCCTAGCCATCAACAAAAAACTCGTCGCCAAAGCACTTGGCACAGACCAATTGCCCGAAAACGAATGGGATTTGGTATTCAATCCCGAATACACCAGCAAACTCAAACACTGCGGCATCAGCTTTTTTGACAGCCCCACCGAACAATTTCCGCTCGTGCTCAAATACATCGGTAAAGACCCCAACAGCAACGACAAAGCCGATTTAGAAGCCGCCGCTGCCGCCATGCGCAAAGTGCGCGCCGATGTGCGCCTATTTAGCTCATCGGGCTATATCAACAACCTTGCCCAAGGCAATTTGTGCGTTGCCATTGGCTACGGCGGTGACTTAAACATCGCCAAACGCCGCGCCGCCGAAGCAGGCAACAACGACATCCAAGTGCTCACCCCCAAAACAGGCGTAGGCATCTGGATAGATTCGTTTATGATTCCCAAAGACGCCAAAAACGTTGCCAACGCGCATAAATACATCAACTACACGCTGGATGCCAAAGTCGCCGCCAAAAACGGCAATTTTGTAACCTACGCCCCCGCCAGCCAAGGCGCGCGCGCCCTGATGGACAAAACGCTTGCCGACGATCCATCCATCTTCCCAAGCGCAGAAACCAAAGCTAACAGCTTTGTGGTGCTACCCAAAACACCCGAAACCGTTAAACTGCAAACCCAGCTTTGGCTCAACCTAAAAACCAAACGCTAAACTCGCCCAACAGCAGGCATCTTGCGATAAAGATGCCTGCTTTGCCTATGCAAAGACAGCCTGAAAAAACCAAGCCACAAAGCTCGCTCCCCCATTTTCAGGCTGCCTATATATCCCCAAACATCGCCATGAATCCCCTGATCACCCACCTACGCCCCGCCAAACATGAAGACTGCAACACCATCTACGAGCTGCATCGCCTATCCGTGCGCCACACCTGCATCAAAAGCTACAACCAAGAAATCCTAGACGCATGGCTCAGCCAGCTCAACCCCAATGGCTACGCCGCCGCGCTAGATAATCCCCACAAAACCATGTGGGTGATTGAATACAAAAACCGCATCAGCGGCTTCTTTTTGCTGGACACCCAAGAAGCCCTGCTGGATGCGCTCTACGTCCACCCCTTTTTGCAAAACAACGGGCTGGGCACCGCCATGCTGCAACGCGCCGAAAAACTCAGCATTGCCGCCAATTTAAGCGTGCTCAAACTCTATGCTTCCATGAATTCCGTTAATTTCTACGCCCTAAACGGCTACGAAGCGCTTGGCGAAGCCATCATGCCGTTTAACCAACACGTCGCCACCCGCTGCATGCTCATGCGAAAATTTCTACAATAAAAACAACCCAATCTCCCGAAACCATCCCATCAAGATTGACAAAACTTAACCACATCTATATTATCGTCATCTTTCCTTTTGGAGTAATGGCTGAGAGGCTGAAGGCACACCCCTGCTAAGGGTGCATGTGGGCTT
>CAUSAW010000097.1:0-6605 GCA_963529725.1 uncultured Kingella sp.
GGGTGTAGAGTGAGCCGAGTTGGTATTGGGCGTCGTCGATGCCGTGTTCGGCGGCGCGTTGCCAATAGTGGGCGGCTTTTTCGGGATTGGGGGTGCCGATTTCTTCGTCCATTAGCAAGTAGCCGAGATAGTGTTGGGCGGGCGGGATGTCGTTGTCGGCGGCAAGGGTGCAATAGGCGATGGCTTTGGCAGCATCGGGTTCGGTGCCTTGCCCGTTGTGGTACATGATGGCGAGGTTGAACTGGGCTTGGGCATCGCCCGAATCGGCAAGCGGTTGCCATGCGGCTAGGGCGGTGGCGTAGTCGCCGTTTTGGTAGGCGGTTAGGGCTTCGTCTTGGGCGGCGTGGTTGCGGTCGGTTTCGTTGGGGGTTTGGGGTTCTGTGGTCATGGGGAGCTTTCGGGTTGAGTTGAGGGAATGGGTTAAGTGTTGCAAGTGGTGTGCCAGTTTTCAGACTGTCTTATCAACGGTGGACGACGAGTTGAGGCAGCCTGAAAATTGGATGCAAGGGGCATGGCACAACACGCGCCTTGCATCCGTTTTCAGGCTGCCTATCTGTTATTTTTTCAGCAGCAGGGTCAAGCCGTCGCCCAAGGGCAGCGTGAGCGGGATGATGCGGTTATCGCGTGGCAGGCCGGCGTTGAAGGTTTGCAGGATGGCTTGGCTGGCGGGGCTGCGCTCGGCGGGGCTTTGGATGATACGCCCGTTCAGCAGCAGGTTGTCGATGGCGATGATGCCACCGCTGCGGATGAGTTTCAGGCTGCGTTCGTAGTAATGCGGGGTGGGCAGCTTGTCGGCATCGATGAATATCATGTCGTAGCTGCCTGCTTTGCCTTGGGCAAGAAGCTCGTCTAGCGTGATGATGGCGGGTTGCAGGTGCAGCGTGATTTTGTGGGCGATGCCTGCGCGTTGCCAATGCTGTTGCGCGATGGCGGTGTGGGTTACGTTAATATCGCAGCAGGTGAGGCGCGCGCTATCGGGCAGCGCAAGGGCGATGGTGGTGCTGCTGTATCCTGTGAACGTGCCGATTTCTAGGTAGTTTTCCACGCGCAGCAGCCGTGCCAACCATGCGAGCAAGGCGGCTTGCTCGGGGGCAATCGCCATTTTGCCAAGGCGGTGCGCTGCGGTGTGGGCGCGGATTTGGGCGAGTATGGGATGCTCGGGTTCGCTGATTTGGCGCAGGTAGGCGAGTAAATCGGGGGTGAACTGGGGGGCGTGAACAGTCATTTTCAGGCTGCCTAATTAAAATTCAGACAACCCATGTTGTGGCATGGATTGTCTTGTTGTGCCCTTAATCGGCTTGATAGGTGTAAGGTTTTTTGGCGATGCGCGCTTCGGCAAAGGCTTTTTGTTCATCGGCATTGAGTTCTACGTCCCACAACAAACGGCGGTTTTTCAGGCGTTGCTCGGCTTCTTCGGGGTGTTGTTCAATGAATTCGTTTAAAAATTGCGTGGTGTCGGATTGGTAGTTATACATGGTGTGTCCTTTGTGAAAGGGCGCATTTTACTGGGAAAGTTCATGCCGGGGAAAGGGTTTCGGCTTTTCAGGCTGCCTTTGGCAGATACGGCAGCCTGAAAACAGCATTCAAGCGGATTATGCAAAATATTGCTCAACCAATGCTTCTGCCTGTTGCAACCATGTTTTTCGTTCCGCTTCGCTGCTGTCGGCAATCACGCGAAACATCAAGCGGTCAAACACGTTTACGCCACAAAAAGCGAAAATGCAATCGCGCCACAAGCGTTGCAAAGGGTCGCCAAACACTTCGTTTTCCCGCTCCGGCGGCGTGTTGGATGTATTAAACACCAACGCCGCTTTTGCTTTGAGCAAACCCAATGGCAAACCGCCGCCATTGTCGCCCTCCGGAAAAGCATACGCCACATTTTCCCGCAACACCCTATCCACCCAGCCTGTCAAAATGGCAGGCGGCTGCCCCCACCAATTGGGATGCACGATAACAATGCCGTCTGCTTGGCGGATTTCTTCTTGATGCAAGCGCACAAGCGCATCATCTGTGGCATCGCTTGCCAATTCTCGCGCGGGCATAATCGGGTTGAACTGCTCGCGGTACAAATGATGAAACCACACTTCATGCCCCTTGCGTTGCAAAGCGTTTACAACAGTTTCTGCAACCGCAGCATTAAAACTGCCGTCATACGGATGCGCCAAAATCACCGATATTTTCATTATCCCTCTCCAAAAGTAAAAAGGCAGCCTGAAAAGCATGCCGTTTAAGCCGTCTAAAACAAACGGACACAGGCAGCATACATAAAGCAAAACCGCAAATCAAGCAACCATCAAAAAACACCGCCGCACAAATTGCGTTAAACCATTTATCAAAAACCCCAACACTATTTACAAAAAAAACTACATCCCCTTACATAACTTCACAAAAAAACATTACAATAGCCCGCAGCAGGCATAGGCAGCCTGAAACGCTGTTCAGCGAAGCTAAAACCACCACCCCTGCCCCAAAGGAATAATGTGCCATGAAAGAAGCCCACAATTTCTCCTACTTATTCGGTTCAAACGCGCCCTATATCGAAGAACTCTACGAATCCTATCTCGACAACCCCCAATCCGTTGAAGAAACATGGCAACGCTATTTCGCCGACCTTGCCGCCACGGGCGACAGCGAAAAAGACGTTGCCCACCATCCCATCCAAGAATCCTTCGTGCAGCTTGCCCGGCAACACCGCAGCGCCAGCAATGCCACCAAAGGCTTGGATGAAGATTTGCTGAAAAAACAAATCGCCGTGCTGCGCCTGATGACTGCCTACCGCATTCAAGGCTCAGATGCCGCCGATTTAGACCCGTTAAAACTGCGCCATCCGCGCCCCGTGCAAGGCTTGCAGCCTGAAGAACACGGCTTAACCAATGCCGATATGGCGGTGCAATTTGGGCTGGGCGATGGCGATTTTTCTGTGGGCGATGCGGGCAAAATGCCACTATCCGAAATCATCAACAAACTACAACGCACCTATTGCCAGCACATCGGCGTGGAATACATGCACATCGGCAGCCGCGAGGAACGCCTGTGGATACGCGACCGCTTTGAGCGCGATTTGTCCACCCCGCATTTCAGCGCAGACGAAAAACGCTACATCCTCAAACAAATCACCGCCGCCGAAACGCTGGAACGCTATCTGCACACCAAATACGTCGGGCAGAAACGCTTTTCGGTGGAAGGCGGCGAAAGCGCGATTGCAGGCTTAAACTATCTCATCCAAAACGCCAGCAAAGACGGCGTAGAAGAAATCATCATCGGCATGGCGCATCGTGGGCGCTTAAACGTGTTGGTTAATGCCTTGGGCAAAAAACCCGCCGATTTGTTTGCCGAATTTGAAGGCAAGCAAGACATCAAATTCCCCAGCGGCGACGTGAAATACCACAACGGTTTCAGCTCCGACATTGCCACGCCGCACGGCGCGGTTCACGTTACCCTAGCCTTCAACCCTTCGCATCTGGAAATTGTGAACCCCGTGGTGGAAGGCTCCGCCCGCGCCAAACAGCGCCGCCGCGGTGAAAAAGGCGCAGAACAAGTGTTGCCCGTGTTGATTCACGGCGACAGCGCCTTTATCGGCTTGGGCGTGAACCAAGCCACGTTTAACCTATCGCGCACACGCGGCTACGGCACAGGCGGCACGGTACACATCGTAATCAACAACCAAATCGGCTTCACCACATCCGACACCCGCGACACGCGCTCTGCCGTGTATTGCACCGACATCGCCAAAATGGTGGAAGCGCCGATTTTCCATGTGAACGGCGACGACCCCGAAGCCGTGTGTTATGTGATTCAGGCTGCCTTAGACTATCGCCACACCTTCCATAAAGACGTGGTTGTGGACATCGTGTGCTTCCGCAAACTGGGGCACAACGAAGGCGACGACCCTACTTTAACTCAGCCTTTGATGTATCGCGCCATCGCCAAACACCCTGGCACGCGTGCGCTGTATGCCGAGAAATTGGTTAACGAAGGCGTGCTCACGGCAGAACAAGCCGATGGCTTTGTAACCGCGTATCGCGAAGCCTTGGATAAGGGTGAACACGTTGAACTCACCCGCCTAACCGATTACGAAAACAAATACCGCGTGGATTGGAGCAAATACCAAAGCAAAGATTGGCGCGAGCCTGTGGAAACAGGGTTGCCCGCTGCCGACATCGCGCGTTTAACCGAAAAATTCACCGTCGTGCCCGAAAATTTTGGCTTGCACAACACCGCCAAGCGCGTGATTGAGCAGCGCAAAGCCATGGCAAAAGGTGAGCAGCCGATAGATTGGGGCATGGCAGAAACCATTGCCTACGCCAGCATGGTTACCAACGGCATCCCCGTGCGTATTTCGGGCGAAGATTCAGGGCGCGGCACGTTCTCGCACCGCCACGCCGTGTTGCACGACACGCAACGGCAAAAACACGATTTGGGCATTTACACCCCGCTGGAACACATGGCAGAAAACCAAGCATCGTTCACCGTGATTGACAGTATTCTCAACGAAGAAGCGGTGTTGGCATATGAATACGGGCACGCTTGCTCCGCGCCCGAGCAGCTCACCATTTGGGAAGCGCAGTTCGGCGATTTTGCCAACGGCGCGCAAGTGGCGATTGACCAGTTTATCTCGTCTGGCGAAACCAAATGGGGGCGGATGTGCGGCTTAACCGTTATCCTGCCGCATGGCTACGATGGGCAAGGGCCCGAGCATTCATCGGGACGGTTAGAGCGTTGGCTGCAACTGTGTTCCGAAGAGAATATGCAGGTGATTATGCCCAGCGAAGCCGCGCAGATGTTCCATGTTTTGCGCCGCCAAACCTTGCGCTCGTATCGCAAGCCATTGGTGATTTTCATGTCTAAACGCTTGCTGCGCTTTAAAGATTCCACCAGCCCGCTGGCGCAGTTTGTGGAAGGCACGGCGTTCCGCCCTGTGATTGGCGATGGCTTATCGCGTGATAATAAAAACGTGAAGCGCGTGATTGTGTGCGCAGGGCAAGTGTATTACGACCTGTTGGCAGGGCGCGCCGAGCGCGGTTTGGACAACGAAATCGCCATCGTGCGGCTGGAACAGCTTTATCCGATGCCGTATGCGGAATTAGCTGCCGAGTTGGCAAAATATCCCAGCGCGCAGTTGATGTGGGCGCAGGAAGAGCCGAAAAATCAAGGCGCGTGGTATCAAATCCGCCATCGCTTAGAGCGCGTTGCGCCGCACACGCATTGGCGGGTTGCCGCGCGTCCGTCCAGCTCGTCGCCTGCGGTGGGCTACGGCAGCCTGCACGCGGCGCAGTTGAAGCAGTTGGTTGAGGATGCGTTGAAGCCGGATTGACGGTGCTGTTTGAGGCAGCCTGAAAACGGTTGCTCCGCCCCAACCCTTATTCGCAAACAAACACACGGCAGCCTGAAAGCCATTTTCCCGTTTTCAGGCTGCCCAAGAGTGAAACTAAACCCCATTGGAGACAAATCATGATTGTTGAAGTAAACGTACCCGTATTCGCCGAAAGCATCACCGAGGGCACCTTGCTCAAATGGTATAAGAAAGTGGGCGACAGCGTTGCCCGCGACGAAACGCTGGTGGATATTGAAACCGACAAAGTGGTGCTGGAAGTACCTGCGCCGCAAGCGGGCGTGTTGGTGGAGATTGTGGTGCAAGACGGCGAAACCGTTACCACGCAGCAACTGCTCGCCAAAATTGATACTGCAGCCGTTACCGCGCAAGCCGCGCCTGCCGAAATTCAGGCTGCCTCTGCTGCGCCAGCGTCTAACAGCCCAACGGGCGTTGCCATGCCCGCCGCCGCCAAACTCGCCGCCGAAAAAGGCGTGGACGTGAGCCAAATCCAAGGCTCGGGGCGTGGCGGCCGCGTGTTGAAAGAAGACGTGCAAAACGCGCCTGCCGCGCCCAAAGCCGCCCCTGCCTTTCAGGCTGCCGCACTGCCTGCGGGCGAACGCTTTGAACAGCGCGTGCCGATGAGCCGTTTGCGCGCGCGGGTGGCGGAACGTTTGCTGGAATCGCAAGCGCAAAACGCCATTTTGACCACGTTTAACGAAGTCAACATGAAGCCTGTAATGGATTTGCGCGCCAAATACAAAGACAAATTTGAAAAAACATACGGCGTGAAGCTGGGTTTTATGTCGTTCTTTGTGAAATCCGCCGTTGCCGCGCTGAAAAAATACCCCGTGGTGAACGCATCGGTGGACGGCAAAGATATTGTTTATCATGGCTATTTTGACATCGGCATCGCCATCGGCAGCCCGCGCGGCCTGGTTGTGCCCATTTTGCGCGACGCCGACCAAATGAGCATCGCCGACATTGAACGCGCCATCGCCGATTACGCGGCAAAAGCCAAAGACGGCAAAATTGCGATTGAAGATTTGACAGGCGGCACGTTCAGCATCACCAACGGCGGCACGTTCGGCTCGATGATGTCCACGCCAATTATCAACCCGCCGCAATCCGCCATTTTGGGCATGCACGCCACCAAAGAGCGCGCGGTGGTGGAAAACGGCGAAATTGTGGTGCGCCCGATGATGTATCTGGCGCTGTCGTATTACCACCGCATTATTGACGGGCGCGAAGCCGTGCTCACATTTTTTACTATTAAAGAATTGCTGTAATACAC
>CAUSAW010000098.1:0-6603 GCA_963529725.1 uncultured Kingella sp.
GTGGAAATTCAGGCGCTGGTGGACGACGC
Source organism: uncultured Kingella sp. (assembly GCA_963529725.1). Classification (GTDB taxonomy): domain Bacteria; phylum Pseudomonadota; class Gammaproteobacteria; order Burkholderiales; family Neisseriaceae; genus Kingella_B. The sequence continues at coordinate 30 of CAUSAW010000098.1, forward strand.
GCACGGCTTCACGCCCAAGCGGCTCAGCGTCGGCTTGGAGCAAAACCGCCTTGCCATGCTGCTGGCCGTCTTAAACTGCCACGCGGGCATCGCCTGTTTTGACCAAGACGTGTTTCTCAACGCCGTCGGCGGCGTGAAAATCGGCGAACCTGCTTCCGATTTGGCGGTGATTTTGGCGATGGTGTCCAGCTTTCGCAACAAGCCGCTGCCCGAGAAAATGGTGGTGTTCGGCGAGATTGGTTTGAGCGGCGAAGTGCGCCCCGTCTCGCGCGGGCAGGAACGGCTCAAAGAAGCGGAAAAACTCGGCTTCAAACGTGCCATCGTCCCCAAAGCCAACCTGCCGCGCAACGCCAAAGAGTTTCCCAAGCTGCAAATCTACGGCGTGGAGACTTTGCAGGAAGCGGTGCAGCTGGCTAGGGATTTGGCGGATTGAATGTTTGAAAGGCAGCCTGAAAACGAGCGAAGCGAGTTTCAGCGAAGCTAAAACCCATCTTCCCCATTTTCAGGCTGCCTTTGATGTTATTTGAAAAGCCTAAAAGGCAGCCTGAAAAAACAAAACCCGTTTGGTATCACGCCAAACGGTTTTTTGCGTACTGGATTGCTTCAATCTCGCAACCGCCCTTCGCCATTCAGATTTCAGGCTGCCTACTTTCGACGTACTAGCCCAAAACCCATTTTGGCGTACTACCCAAACCGCATTTTGGCGTATCGTCAAAACCCCATCCTTGCCGATAAGATAGCCGCTTACGATTCTTAACACAGGGCAACAACGCCCATCCCTAAATGGCTGCCAACCCAGCGCATCGCGTTTTCAGGCTGCCACCAACCCACAAGGAACCACCATGACCACACCCCAAAAACCACCTGCCAACCGCCATTATCTTACCGTGTGGCGTTGGCATTTTTATGCAGGCTTGTTTACCGCACCTTTTTTGATGCTGCTCGCCGCCACAGGGCTTGCCATGCTGCTGTTTGCCAACATTACAGGGCGCGAAGGCGAGCGCATGCACGTTACCCCGCAAGCCGTTGTGAAACCGCTATCCGAGCAAGCTGAAGCCGCGCGCCAAGCGATTAACCCCGATAGCGCCAGCGTGGTGCAATACATCGCGCCGCGCCAAGCCGATATGGTTGCCGTGTTTCGCGTAAACGAAGGCAAAACCGCCACCATGGTCGCCATTGACCCCTACACCGCCCAAGTGATGAAAACCTATCCGCGCAACAGCGATTGGTATCACTTGATGGACGAAATCCACAGCGACATCCTAATCGGTAAAACAGGCGATTTTCTGCTGGAAACCGCCGCCGCGCTCACCATCCTGCTGATTATCACAGGCTATTATTTGTGGATAAGCAAACAAGGCAGCCTGAAAAACGTCTTTTTCCCCAAATTCGGCAGCGGACGCAGCGCATGGCGCAGTTTGCACGGCGCAGTAGGCGCATGGATTAGCCTGATTTTGCTGCTGTTTTGCCTATCGGGCATGGCATGGGCAGGCATTTGGGGCGGCAAAATGGTGCAAGCATGGAGCCAATTTCCCGCAGGCAAATGGGGCATTGAACCCACGCCCGAATCGGTGATTACCCACGGCGATGCGCTCAACGACGGCAAAACCAAAGAAGTGCCGTGGATATTGGAGCTCACGCCCATGCCGCAATCAGGCACTACTCTGGGCGACAACGGCATCAACCCCAGCGAACCAATGACGCTGGAAACCGTAGACAGATTTGCGCGCGAAAGCGGCTTTGCAGGGCGCTATCAGCTCAACTTCCCCAAAGGCAAAACAGGCGTGTGGACGCTCACCCAAGATTCCATGAGCTACGATGCCAACAGCCCATTTATTGACCGCACCATGCACATTGACCAATACAGCGGCAAAATTCTCGCCGACATCCGCTACGACGACTACAACGCCTTTGGCAAATTTATGGCGGTGAGCATTGCGCTGCACATGGGCACAGTTGGACTATGGAGCGTGATTGCCAACGTTATTTTCTGCCTTGCCGTGATGGCGATGTGCATCAGCGGCTTTGTGATGTGGTGGAAACGCCGCCCCAGCAAAGTATTCGCCCTTGCGCCGCCGCCCAAACAGCCCGTTTGGTGGACGATGGCGATTCCCTTGCTGATTATCGCCGCCATATTCCCTACCGCGCTTGCCGCCATTGTTGCCATCTATCTGCTGGATTTTTTGCTGGTATCGCGCAGTCAAACGCTGGCGAAGTGGTTTAAATAATCCACACGCAATCAAGGCAGCCTGAAAATGAGGGAGGGTGTTTTCAGGCTGCTTTGATTACCCTTTAATCACAAAATCATCATACGGCAGCTCTTCATACGTTGCTAAATCGCCCACATCACACGCTTCGCCGTGAAACAAATCTGCCCAAATTTGCTGATAAATTTCCCGTGCTGTGATGCCGCGTGGCAAGGCGAAGGCGCAATTGGTTTGCGGGAAGCAATTTTGCAATGTTGCTTCCGACCACATCGCCACGCCGTAGCGCAAGCTTTCTTTTACACGAAATTGCTCGCTGGGCGAAAGTTCATCAAAGCGCGGCTTTAAATAACCATTGACCAGTTGCCGCACGCTGGCGCGATTAGCCAGATTGAGCCCTTCAAATTGCGCCAAATCTGGATGCATGGCTTCCATAAGCCAGCTTAAAAAATGTTCTAGGTAGTGCGTGCTGATTTTTTTCTTTTTCATACGAGATTCCTTTTTCAGGCTGCCTAATTTGTTTTATTTTCGCATTAAAGGCAGCCTGAAATTATCTTTTCAGGCTGCCCTTGACTTTGCCATGGGGTAAACCGTTATATTGCGCACTTTCCAACCCTTTTTGAAAGGATAAATCATGGCAACGACTACTCTAAACATTCAAGGCATGACTTGCGGCGGCTGTGTGAACAGCGTAACCCGCGTATTAACGGGCATTGCGGGCGTGAGCCGTGCCGAGGTGGATTTGGCGGGGGCAAAAGCGGTGGTGGAATACGATGCGGCGCAAACCAACCCTGCTGCGCTGGCGGAAGCGGTGGATGATGCGGGGTTTGAGGCGCAGGTGGCGTAATCTTGTAAACAAGTTATCCTGTAAACCATAAGGCAGCCTGAAAACGTGTGGGATATGTTTTCAGGCTGCCTTTGTTTTTTGTGATGAGATTTTGCCCAGCTTTCAGGCTGCCTATTCTTTGGCGCGTTGCAAATAAACGGTGGCTTCTTTTTGGTTGTCGGATAGGGCGATGGGTTCGCTGTTGATGGTTTCACCTGTGTCCAGTTGCACATAGCGGATGGTGTAGCTGCCTGCTTCTAGCGCGGTGAGCGGGAGTTGGCTGCGCTCTTCTATAAAGAATGTGCGCAGGGGTTGGGGCTGGTTGGCTTGGTGGAGCTCGGCGAAGACATCGGAAGTGTTGCGGACGTTGTCCACAAATATGGTGAGCTGCTTGGTGGTGCTGCGCGTGAAGGGGTAGTTTTTTACATAGCCTGATGTGTTGGGGAAGGGCTCGCCATTGGGCGCGGTGGTGGGGCGAACGTAGGCGCTGGGGGCGGCTTGGTTGGCGGCTGCGTCTGGGGTGGGGGCGGTTTCGGGTGCGCTGTTTTCAGGCTGCGTTTCGTTGGCAACGACGATGCTGGCGGTTTCAGGCTGCGCGGCTTCGGCTTCTTCGGTGGCTTGGGTTTTGAGATAGTGGTTCAGTTGCCAAAAAAACAGCGCAACCAGCACGCAGCAGGCGATGATGAAAATGGGCTGCCAGAGTTTTTTGTTGGATTGTTTGGCGTTGGGGTTTGGGCTTTGCGCGGGCGCGGTTGGATTGGGTTGGGACGTTGTTTTAGCTTCGCAGAAGCTCGTAAACTCGCTTTCAGGCTGCCTTTGCGGGCGGGCGGTGGGCTGAGTTTGCTGGGTGATTTGAATGCGTGTGGCTTCTTGTTGTTGAATCCAGCGGTCGTGTTCGGCGCGCTTTTCGGGGTCGGATAGCACTTCGTAGGCGCGGTTAATCAGCTGCATGATGCGGCTGGCGTCTTCGCTGGGGTTTAAGTCGGGGTGGTATTGCTTGGATAGGCGGCGATAGGCTTGGCGGATGGTTTGTTCATCGGCATCGCGGGGGATGTGGAGATTGTCGTAATGGGTTCGCATAGTTTTGTGGGGAGATTGTTTGGGCTTTGCTGATTTGGGTTTGGTTAAAACTCGCTGCGTTTGTTTTGGCTTCGCCGAAACTCGCTGCACTCGTTTTCAGGCTGCCGATTGCTGGGTGCAACCGCGTTAATCCTGCACGCTGGCAACGCCTTGGTTCGCCAGCGCATCGGCGCGTTCGTTTTCGGCGTGTCCTGCGTGTCCGCGCACCCATTGCCATTGGATTTGGTGTTGGGCGGCGAGTTGGTCTAGCTGTCGCCAAAGGTCTTCGTTTTTAACGGGCTGCTTGGCGGCGGTTTTCCAGCCGTTTTTTTTCCAGCCGTGTATCCATTTTTCCATGCCGTTTTTGACATACTGCGAGTCGGTGTAAATGACCACAGCGCAGGGGCGGTTGAGCGCGGCAAGCCCTTGGATGATGGCGGTGAGCTCCATGCGGTTGTTGGTGGTGTGCACTTCGCCGCCAAATAGTTCTTTTTCGTGGCTGCCATAGCGCATCAACACGCCCCAGCCGCCTTTGCCAGGGTTGCCTTTGCACGCGCCATCGGTGTAGAGATATACGGTTTTGTTTTCAGTCATATTTATTTAGCTTCGCTAAATTATTGCGTTTTCAGCCTTGCGCGTTGCGTTGCGGCATACCCTATTTATACCCAAATCAAAGATTTGGACAAAAGGGCAAGGCTGCCTTATCGTGTTATGAAACACAACAGCCGTTTAGCAAAATCGGGTAAAATTCGCGGTCTAAATTACCGCTTATCGCGGAAAAACGCATCCACCGCGTCTTGGAATAAATCGGCATGAGCGCTGTTGCTGTAACCCAATTCTGCCACTTCGTCTTCAAAAGCAGCCTGAACCGATTCCACAATATTTTCCGCTATCTCTTGCGGCATGGCGCGCAAAAATCCCTGCAAAGCAGCAGCCAGCACGCGATTTTGCATCAGCAGCATATCATTGGTTTCTTCCAAATAATCCAAACGCTGTTCCAAATCTTCCATTTTGTCTCGCTTTTTAGCAAAAAGCGGTATTGTAGCAAAACCCCTTTTTATGGACACGCCCAGAATGAATCAAAACAACCCATTTGCTTCCGACATGGTATTCACACTCAGCGAAGACGACGATTTTCGCCCCGCCAGCCCCGCCGAAACCCAGCATCACAACGATTGGGAACACAATCTCAACGCGCTGCGCCATCGCCAAGATGCCGCCAACGCCCGCGCGCTGCCCACCGACATCACCATCACCCCGCCACACGAGCGCGAGCAAAACCTGCGCGATTTATCCGATATTTATCCCAACACCAACGAGCTCAAACCCTTTGGCGACAAAGAGCTAGATGCCGCCTACCGCGAATACCTTAGCCAAAGCGTTGAAGAGCACAACCAGCGCGACAGCATCACCGACACCGATGTGGATGTGCTGATTCAAGAAGACTGGCTCGCCGCCCAAGCCGCGCTCAAAACCGATCGCACGCGCCGTTATGCCAACGAAATCAAAACCGTTATCTTCAAAGGCAACGAAGCCGTAGCCGCCCCTGCGCCCGAGCCAGCCCATTCAGGCAGCCTGAAAACTGAAACGCCCGTTGCGTTGCCCAGCTTTGCCGTGCATGTTTACGAATTGCCCGATTTGCCATCCACCCGCCGCGTGCGCGTGATTTCCGAGCAAGAATTGATGCAAGGCATCCGCGATAAGCTGCTGCCGCATTTAAGCAACGCCGTGGCAGGCATGGTGCGCCAAGCCTTGCAGAAAAAGCTCGCCATGTTGTCGTATGACTTGCAAACCATGTTGAACGAGGAAACGCCGCAGCTGGTGGAAGATGTGCTAGACCACAATTTGAACGCGATTTTCCGCTCGGTAAAGGATGCGGCGGCGTTTAAGAAATAATGCTGATGGATGGGAAGAGGCAGCCTGAAAAATCCGAAGTGGTGGTTTTCAGGCTGCCTTTTTAGATGGTATCAGAGGCAGCCTGAAAACGACCTCCCACCCAGCCCAAACGGAGTTCCCATGCGCCACTTATTCCCGCTCATTTGCCTGCTCGCCCTCCCGCTCACCACCCACGCAGGCGGCGACTACACCCCCGCGCAAATCAGCCAATTTTCAGGCAGCGGCGGGCATTACCAATTTATCGTAACCCAGCAGGGCGACCGCCTACTCTACAACGACCACTGCCGCAGCTACCGCGTTCTGATTGAGCCGCGCAAACGCACCCTGCGCGACATCATGCTGCCGTTTCTCTCGCCCAACGACCACCCCGAGCCGCACAAAACCGAAGCCGCCGCGCAAGCATTGCAAAACGCCGCCGCACACAAGCGCACCGTTCACTTTGGCTACATGGGCGGCGGACTGTTCCCCGACAAACGGCAAAAATGCCTGTATCACGGCACGGGCATGGAGCTGCACCACGGGGATATTTTTGTGTAGGGGCTGTACTAGATAAGCCCTAAATACCACACCATCTACGCAGCACTTTAAG
>CAUSAW010000099.1:0-6534 GCA_963529725.1 uncultured Kingella sp.
TCGGCCACGGGGGTCTGCCACGCGCCCACCATTTGGTCGCGGTGGGTTAAGCCGCCCACGTTGCGGTCGCCAATGGTAATCAGGAAATTTTTGGCGGCAACGGCGGGCAGGCGCAGCACGCGATACGCGCTCTCATGCAAATCGTATTGCGCGGCGTCAAACGGCTTTTCAGGCTGCCGAACGGTGTTGTCGCTGCGCGTGGTTTTGGGCGGTTTGCCCAGCAACACATTGAGCGGCAAATCAACGGGATGGTTGTCAAACAAATCATCGCGCACGCGCAAATGCCCGTCATCGGTAGCCGTGCCGACTACGGCAAATGGGCAACGCTCGCGCTCGCAAATGGCGCGGAAAGCGTCCAAATCATCGGGCAAAATTGCCAGCACATAGCGCTCTTGCGATTCGTTGCACCAAATTTGCAAGGGCGACAAGCCGTGTTCTTCCAGCGGCACATCACGCAGCCTGAAAATCGCGCCGCGCCCTGCATCGTTCACCAATTCGGGGAACGCGTTGGACAAGCCGCCCGCGCCGACGTCGTGGATGGAAATAATCGGATTGGCATCGCCCAGCTGCCAGCAGCGGTCTATCACTTCTTGTGCACGGCGTTCCATTTCGGGGTTGCCGCGTTGCACCGAGTCAAAATCCAAATCCGCGCTGTTGCTGCCTGTTGCCATAGAAGAAGCCGCGCCGCCGCCCAAGCCAATCAGCATCCCCGCGCCGCCCAGTTGCACCAGCAACGCGCCTGCGGGGATTTCGTTTTTGTGCGACTGCGCCGCTTGGATGTTGCCCAAGCCGCCCGCAATCATAATCGGCTTGTGGTAGCCATACACTTGCTGGTTAAAGGTTTGCTCAAAGGTGCGGAAATAGCCCAGCAAGTTGGGACGACCAAATTCATTGTTAAACGCTGCGCCGCCGATGGGGGCTTCAAGCATAATGTCCAGCGCGGATGAAATGCGGTTGGGCTTGCCGTAATCGCGCTCCCAAGGCAGCCTGAAATCGGGAATTTGCAAATTGGACACGGTGAAGCCTGTTAGCCCTGCTTTGGGGCGTGCGCCGCGCCCTGTTGCGCCCTCGTCGCGGATTTCGCCGCCCGCGCCTGTTGCCGCGCCTGCAAAGGGGGCGATGGCGGTGGGGTGGTTGTGGGTTTCCACTTTCATCAGGATGTGCGTGTTTTCGGTATGAAAAGCGTAGGCTTGGCTGCGCGCCGCGCTGGGGTAAAACCGCCCGATGGTTGCGCCTTCGATGATGGAAGAATTGTCTTTATAGGCGACGATGGTGCCGCTGGGGCTGGCTTCGTGCGTGTCGCGAATCATGCGAAACAGCGATTTGGGCTGTTTTTCGCCGTTGAGCACAAAATCGGCGTTGAAAATTTTGTGGCGACAATGCTCGCTGTTGGCTTGGGCGAACATCATCAGTTCTACGTCTGTTGGATTGCGGTTCAACGCGCGGTAGTTTTCCAGCAGATAGTCCACCTCGTCGGGCGAAAGTGCCAAGCCCATCTCGGCGTTGGCGGCTAATAGCGTGTCTTTGCCACCGCCCAAAATATCCACGCTGGCGCATGATGGGTTATCGTGTTGCGCAAAGAGCTGTTCGGCAGCCTGAAAACTGGGCAGCACGCTTTCGGTCATTCTATCGTGCAACAAGGTTGCCCATGCGGCACGTTCATCCGTTTTCAGGCTGCCTGAAAGATGTACTGCCATGCCGCGCTCTATGCGCTTAATGTGGGTTAAACCGCAGTTGTGCGCGATGTTGGTGGCTTTGGACGACCACGGCGAAATCGTGCCGATGCGCGGGGTGATTAAAAAAAGGCTTTGCGTGGCATCTGGGGGAGTTACCCGTTCAGCAGCCAGCAAAGCCTTTAATTGCAACGCATCCGCATCTGATAGCGGCGCATCCGATGCCACAAAATACCAATATTCGCTTGCAATAGCGTTTTCAGGCAGCCCAAGCGATTGGGCTTTTTGCAGCAATTTGTTGATGCGGAAAGCAGAAAGCGCGGTTTCGCCGCGAAAAGCAGTAACAACAGACATGGTCTCAATCTTTCATCAGACAAGGGTTGGAAAAAAAGGCGGATTATACGCGAGATTGCGATGCTGGTTTGCAGGGCAGCCTGAAAATTTAGCCGTTTTGCGGTAAACTAACGCCTTTTTTTCAGGCTGCCTATCTTTTCAGGCTGCCGTTTCGTTTTCAATATGACTGCACACACGCCCCACCCACACACCGCCAAAGTTCGCCCCAGCAAAACGCTGGTTTCCACCGTTTGGCTGATTCCCCTTGCCGCTGCCATCGTGGGCGGCTATTTGTTGATTGACAGCTTTCGCTCGCGCGGCACAGAAATCAAGCTGTATATGGACAACGCCGATGGCATTGAAGTCAACACCACCACCATTCGGATGCTGAATGTGGAAGTGGGACGCGTGGTGAAAATTCGCTTGCAGCCCGACCAAAAAGGCGTGGAGCTGACCGCCAAAATTGATAAAGACGGCGCACACCTGATGCGCAAAGACACGCAATTTTGGGTGGTGAAACCGCGCATAGACCAAAACGGCGTAACAGGGCTGGGCACGCTGCTTTCTGGTTCATACATCGCGTTTAGCGCGGGCAGCCCGCAAAGCGAAGTGGAACACGAATTTAAAGTATCCGACTTGCCGCCGCTTTCCGCCGCAGGGCAAACGGGCTTGCGCCTCACGCTCACGGGCAAAAACCGCAAAATGATAGGCGCGGGCAGCCCCGTGATGTATGAAAATCACACCGTGGGCACGGTGGAAAGCGCGAAATTTGACCCGAAAACGCAATCGGTGCAATACAGCATTTTCATCCAAAGCCCCAACGAAAGCCTTGTGAACTCGGGCAGCCATTTTTGGCTGGATAGCGGCATAGATGTGCGGCTGGATGGCGGCGGGATTAAAGTGGACAGCGCGCCGCTTTCTGCCATTTTGTCGGGCGCGATTGCGTTTGATTCGCCCCCCTCTGCCAACAATGTGAGCAGCGGCACCACCTTCACCATCCACAACGACCGCGCCGAAATTGAAAACCAGCCCAACGAGCGCACTTTGTATTACGTTGCCTTTTTCAACAGCTCCGTGCGCGGTTTAGACATCGGCGCACCCGTGGTTTACAAGGGCATCCGCATTGGCAACGTTGCCGCCGTGCCTTATTTTCAAGCGGGCGACAGCGCTAAATTGTTTGAACACGGCTATGTGCCCGTTCGCCTGCGCATAGATCCCGACAAAATTGAGCAACAAGGCGACACGCCGCAAAGCAAGGAATACTGGCAAAGCACTTTTCAGGCTGCTTTAGATAATGGCTTAACCGCCAGCTTGGGCAGCAATAATTTGGTGCTCGGCAGCAAATTGGTTGAGCTAAACGACAGCCCTAGCAGCACGCCAGCGCTCAAACCGCACAACGAATACGGCGGCGATGTGGTGATTGGCACGCGCGGCGGTGGCTTGGACGATTTGCAAAACCAAGTTGCCAAGCTGTTGAACAAATTCAACGCCCTGCCGTTGGATAAAACCGTAGGCGAACTCAACGGCAGCCTGAAAGAACTGCGCGGCACGCTCAAATCCGCGCAAACCATGCTGGCATCAGCAAACAAACTGATTGCACAAAACAGCACGCAAAGCCTGCCCGCCGAGCTAAACCAAACCCTGCGCGAGCTGCGCCAAACGCTGCAAGGCGTGTCGCCGCAATCGCCCGTGTACCAAGACGTGCAGAACACGTTGCAAAGCATAGACCGCACCTTGCAATCCGCCCAGCCTGTTATCCGCACGCTGAAAGAACAGCCTAATGCGCTGATTTTTAACAGGGGTGGCAAAGACCCGATTCCGAAGGGTAAATAAGGCGGATGCGGATAGGCAGCCTGAAAGCTGGGGAATGCGCTAATCTATTTTTCAGGCTGCCTTTGGTGTGGGGTTTAGCCCGCCATTTGGCACTGAGCCGCTGCCGCCCCGTTTGGCGTTTCAGACTGCCTAATCAATGCCAATCGCCCTACAACCTTGTTTTACCCGTTTTCAGGCTGCCTTAACTTAACAGGCAGCCTGAAACGCCTAATCATTGCCCTACTCTATTTCAGGCTGCCATCTTTGCCAAACCTGCAACCGTTGACGCGTTGGCGACTCGTTAACATCTTGGCAACATTTCAAGCCTAGTTGAACGCACTATTGGGCAATAAACCATCGCCGCTTCATTTTGATTTTAGCTTCGCAACGCCGCTTCGCTACGCAGGCAGCTTTATTCATCAACAATCGCCCAACAAAAGGCAGCCTGAAAACGCCCAAACCCAACCCATTCCCCCCAAACCACCATGCTCACCGACCTAGAAAAAAACGCCATCCGCGACCACTACCGCGCCATCTCCGAAAACCTGCCCCACTTTCGCCCCCGCCCCGCCCAGCGCGAAATGATTGCCGCCATTGCCAACGCCTTTTCCCGCAGTCTCACGCGCGAAGAAGGCGGCGACGCGCCCGAGCGACAAGGCGAAAGCATCGCCGTTATCGAAGGCCCAACAGGCGTGGGCAAATCGCTGGCGTATTTGTTGGCAGGCGGCATCATGGCGCAAACGCGCGGCAAACGGCTCATCGTATCCAGCGCCACCATCGCCCTGCAAGAGCAGCTGGTGGAGCGCGATTTGCCGTTTGTGGTCGTGCAAAGCGGGCTGGAACTGAGCTTCGCCCTCGCCAAAGGGCGCGGACGCTACCTCTGCCCCTACAAACTCTATCAGCTCACCCAAACCAACGCCCAGCAAAGCCTAGACGGCATAGAACCGCCCGCCGTGCTGTGGAGCAACAAGCCCAAAGCCGAAGAAATCGCCACCCTGCAAAACATGGCAAACCAATTTGCCAACCGCCAATTCAACGGCGACCGCGACACATGGAGCGAAAAAATCGACGACACCCTGTGGCAGCAAGTAACCAACGACCGCCACGGCTGCCTGAAATCCGCCTGCCCCAATCGCGCCGAATGCCCGTTTTATCTCGCCCGCGACACGCTGGAACACACCGATGTCATCGTTGCCAACCACGACCTATTGCTCGCCGACATCAGCATGGGCGGTGGCGTGATTCTGCCTGCGCCCGAAAACAGCTTCTATTGCATCGACGAAGCGCACCACCTGCCCAAAAAAGCCCTGAACCAATTTGCCGCCGAACACACCTGGCTGCACGCCATGTGGACAGCCGAAAAACTGCCGCAGCACACGCAAAAAATCGCCCTGCTCACCGATAAGCTGGAACTCGCCAACCTTGCCAACGAAGCCGCGACTAGCCTGCTAGACAGCCTAAACGAATGGCAATTTCACCTAATGGATGCGCCCGAATTAGCCACCAACGAGCAAGACCACGAAACCATTTGGCTGTGGCAAGACGGCATCATTCCGCCCGAGTTTGAAGACTTGGTGCACAACACCCACATCGCCGCCCAAGCCCTTGCCAACAACGTGAGCCAGCTTGCCGATGCCCTTGCCGCCGCCCGCCGCGACAAAGACCAAGACAGCAGCCAAATAGACCGCATCAGCACCGAATTTGGGCTATTCGTTGCTCGCACCGAGCAAATCGCCGCCGTGTGGCAACTCATCGCCACCACCCCCAGCGAAGACAAAGAACCGCTCGCCAAATGGATAAGCCGCCCGCAAAGCGACAAAATAGATTGGACATTCCATGCCAGCCCCATCACCGCCGCCACCATGCTCGCCAACAAACTATTCAAACGCGCAGCGGGCGCCATCCTCACCTCCGCCACCCTGCAAAGCCTCGGCAACTTCAAGCTGCTGCTCAACCAAACAGGCTTAACATGGCTGCCGCAAACCACCACCCTCGCCCTCAAAAGCCCGTTTAACTTCGCCGAGCAAGGCGAACTCTATCTCCCGCCCATCAGCGCCAGCCCCAAAGACCCCATCGCGCACACCAACGAAGTCATCGAATGGCTACCCAAGCTCATCAGCGACACCGCTCCCATCGGCACGCTCGTCTTGTTTACCTCGCGCAAGCAAATGCAAGAAGTCGCTTTCAGGCTGCCTGAAAACTACCTGCCCCACCTACTGATACAAGGCGAGCAATCCAAATCCAAACTGCTCGCCCAACACCGCCAAAACCTAGCCGATGGCAAGCCCAGCATCATCTTCGGGCTAGACAGCTTTGCCGAAGGGCTAGACTTGCCGCACGAAGCCTGCGTGCACGTTATCATCGTAAAACTGCCCTTTTCCATGCCCGACAACCCAATAGAAAAAACCCAAAGCCGCTGGATAGAAAAACGCGGCGGCCGCCCCTTTATGGAAATCACCGTGCCCGAAGCCAGCATCAAACTCGTGCAAGCCGTTGGGCGGCTGATTCGCACCGAAAGCGACTACGGGCGCATCACCATACTAGACAACCGCATCACCACCCAACGCTACGGCCAGCAAATGCTCGCCTGCCTGCCGCCGTTCAAACGACTCTGAGCAGCGGTTTTGCCGGCTTTCAGGCTGCCTTTCACATATATAGTGGATTAAAATAAAAATGAGACAAGGCGACGAGCCGCAAGGCGTACAGGTAGTACGTC
>CAUSAW010000100.1:0-6441 GCA_963529725.1 uncultured Kingella sp.
TGCCGTGAATTTTCTGCTTACGGTATTCTCAAAAATTCTTCAATTCTATTCCTTGAGGGCGAGTATCTAGCCCAACTCACAGAAAACCTAGATTATGGGTTTTCAGGCTGCCTTTTGCATGGTGGCGAGGCGATTAATCAACAGATGGCGGGCTTATTGAATCAGCCCAAGCAAAACAAGCAGCAACAACAAAATCACGCCGCCAATAATCGTTTGCTTGCGCGTGTGCTTGGGCGCGGTTTGTTTGATCCAGCCGAGTTTGCGCCCGAGCCAGAAAATCAGGCGCAGCGTCCATTCAATCAACAGGGCGAGTAGGTCAATTATCAAGAAACATAAATCTGCCATATTTTGTCATTTTTTCGTTTTTGCTTTTCAGGCTGCCTTTGCATCGCGCAATAGGCAGCCTGAAAACTATCTGAGTTCAATATCGGGCGTATCCACGCGCACGTCGGCATTTTGCGCCCGATGCCGCAGCGCGTGGTCCATCAGCACCAGCGCGAGCATGGCTTCGGCAATCGGCGCGGCACGCAGTCCTACGCAGGGGTCGTGCCGCCCGTGGGTGGCGATTTCTACGGGATTGCCATCAATATCAATGGATTGGCGCGGCGTGGCGATGGAGCTAGTGGGCTTGATGGCGAAGTTGGCGGTGATGGTTTGCCCTGTGGCGATGCCGCCGACGATGCCGCCTGCATGGTTGCTGGCGAAGCCTTGTGGGGTGAGTTCGTCGCCGTGGTAGCTGCCGCGCTGCGACACCACGCCGAAGCCGTCGCCGATTTCCACCGCTTTGACGGCATTGATGGACATCAGCGCGTGGGCGATGTCGGCATCTAAGCGGTCAAAAACGGGTTCGCCCAAGCCAACGGGAACGTGCCGCGCTTCTATATGCAGTTTTGCGCCGACGCTGTCCAGCGATTTGCGGATGCTGTCCATATAGGATTCTAATTCGTTGATTTGGCTTTGGTTGGCGGCGAAAAAGGGGTTTTGGTTGATGTATGCTTCGCTTTCAAAGGCGATGGGGTGTTCGCCCACTTGCGTTACCCAGCAGACGATTTCGGTGCCGAACTGTTGGCGCAGCCATTTTTTGGCGATTGCGCCTGCGGCAACGCGGGCGGCGGTTTCGCGGGCGGAGCTTCTGCCGCCACCGCGATAGTCGCGCGTGCCGTATTTGTGCCAATAGGTGTAGTCGGCGTGGCCGGGGCGGAATTGTTGGGCGATGTTGCCGTAGTCTTTGCTGCGCTGGTCGGTGTTGCGTATCAGCAGGGCGATGGGGGTGCCTGTGGTCTTGCCGTCAAACACGCCTGATAGGATTTCTACTTGGTCAGCTTCGCGGCGTTGGGTAACGTGGCGGCTGGTGCCGGGTTTGCGGCGGTCTAGGTCGGGCTGGATGTCAGCTTCGCTGAGCGGGAGATTGGGCGGACAGCCGTCGATGATGCAGCCGATGCCTGCGCCGTGGCTTTCGCCGAAGGTGGTTACGGTGAAGAGTTGTCCGAAGGTGTTGCCTGCCATGGGGTGCGCTTTCTGGTTGGGGTTAAGGGGATTACGAATTTTAACATAAAGGCAGCCTGAAAACGGGGTAGGGTGGTTTCAGGCTGCTTTCGTGTGTGTGGATATTTTGGTGAGAGTGATGGGGGCAGTCTGAAAATGGGTAATGCTTGGGTGAGCTGTTTTGATTAACTGCCAGGGTGTGATGGGCAAAGGTGGGCAACAAGTTTCCCACCCTACGGTTGAGCGTGGGCGCAATAAAAAGGCAGCCTGAAAACGGAAAATCTCCATTTCAGGCTGCCTTTGTTTGCTGCTTAATCCGCAATCGCGTGTTAATCACACGCCACCGGCGCAACAATTTCTATATTGCGGTCGTGGAAGGCATCCAGCGTGCCGCGGTGTCCGATGCTGATGATGATGCTTTGCGGCAGGCGTTGGCGGATTAGGGTGTAGAGATGGGCTTCGGTGGGTTCGTCGAGCGCGGAGGTGGCTTCGTCCAGTAGGATAAGCTGGGGTTGCGACAGCAGCACGCGGGCAAAGCCGATGCGTTGTAGCTCGCCAGGGGAAAGGATGTGTTGCCAGTCTTGCTCTTCGTCTAGCCGCTCGGCAAGGTGGGGGAGTTGGCAGTCGTTGAGCGTGGCGATTAGGGTTTCGTTATCGGCTTGGATGTTGGGATAGCACAAGACGTGTTTCAGGCTGCCTTGCGGAACGTAGGCGCGCTGCGGGATAAATAGGGTGTGGGCTTTTTCAGGCTGCCATACATTGCCGCTGCTGCCAAACGCCCATAGCCCTGCGAGCATGCGCAGGGTGGTGGTTTTGCCGCAGCCTGATGGGCCTTTGATGAGCAGGCTTTGCCCTGCGGCAGCCTGAAAATTGAGGTTGTTGAGCAGGACTTCGCCATCGGCGCGGTACACGGTTACGTTTTGGATTTTCAGGCTGCCTAAGCTGGTTTGGCGTTGCGGCTGCTGGCTGTGGTGCGGCTCTTCCATGCTAGTCATAAAGCCGTATAGTCGCTCCAAGCGGGCGCGATACACGGTGAAGCGTCCGTAGAACAGGCGGAAAAACGATAGGGCTTGCTGCAAGCGGGCGAAGGCTTGCACGGTTTGTTGGATGTCGCCGAGCTTGATTTGCCCTGCAAACAGGCGCGGGGCTTGCAGGATGATGGGGAAAAGTTTGATGCCGCTGGAAAACATATCGTTGAAGCCGCTTAAAAACACGCTTTGGCGGGCGATGCGCCATTTGTTGCGGATGATGGCGGCGAAGCGTTGGTTGAGCGATTGTTTTTCCTGCCCTTCGCCGCCGTAAAAGGCAACGGATTCGGCGTGGTCGCGGATGCGGATAAGCGAATAGCGGTAATCGCCGTTGAGTTTTTCGTTTTCATAATTGTGATGAATCAGCGGTTTGCCTATCCACATGGCAACAAAGGTGGCGAGAATCACGAAAATAAACACGAAATACACGATGCCATGCGGAATATTGATGCCAAACACCGTCAGCACACCCGCCAAGCCCCACAGCACGATGGCGAACTCCAACGATGTGAGCACGGAATTGAGCATGCCGCGCACAAATTCAATGGTGGAGACGATGAAATCTTGCGCGTCTTGCTGGATACGTTGGTCAATGTTGTCGGGGGTGTGGCGTTTGCTTTGTAGGCGGTAGTAGTTTTTGTCACTGAGCCAGCGTTGAATCAGCACGGCGTTGAGCCGCTCGCTCCATTTGATGGCGATGGCTTGGTCAAAAAAATCGTTTACCGCGCCGTTAAACGCCCGCAGCAGCACCACCGCCGCATTCATGGCGGCAAACAGCCAAAACGCGCTGGCGTTCATTTCTTGCATGGAGGTGTAAAGCCCGCTGGTCATAAAGGTGCTGAACACGTTGAGCCGCACTTCGGTGAGCAGCAGCACAATCATGGCGGAAATCATCAGCAGGGCGCGTTGTGCAGTTTTTTTGTCTAAACAGGGGCGCAGGACGTGCCAAAATTCGCGCCCGAAGCGGGTGTATTTAAGCAGCCAGACAACAATCATCAGGATAACGGCAACGCTAACAAAGGTTTGCAGCAGCCAGATGGGGGTGGCGAACAGTTCTTGCTGCCATTTGGGGAGTTTTGTGGGCATGATGGGATAGGAAAAAGAGTTAAGGCAGCCTGAAAACAAGTTTACGCGCTTTGGCGAAGCTAAAAGCGCGCTGGCAAGCAAACGCTCGGCGAAGCGTTTTTCAGGCTGCATTGAAAGATTGGGGAGAATATTTGCAACAGATGTTTTGCCGTTTAGCAATTTGCGCGACAACGCTGCTGCATTTGTATTCAACAATATTCACAAAATACCAAAAAGGCAGCCTGAAAGCTCGTTTTGCCCGTTTAGCTTCGCAGAAGCTCGCAAACTCGCTTTCAGGCTGCCTTCAACGCATAATGCTTCGCGCAGATTAGAACGAATAATCCGCTTTCAGCCAGAAGGTGCGTGGCATGCCGACTACGGCGAAGCTGCGGTCGTGTGTGCCGCGTTGCACTTGCCAGTAGTTTTTGTTGAACAGATTTTCCACACCTGCGCGCACGGTTAAAGTTTGGTCGTCGCGCACTTTATGCTGATATTTCACGCCAGCATCCACAAGGGTGTAAGACGGGAAGGTGTATTTTTTGGCGGTGTCTTGGTAAGACTTGCCATAGTGTTGCAAGCCTGCGTTCAGCGTTAAGCCTTTCACAAATGGCGTATCCCATTCAATGCCTGCTTTGGCGATGAAATGTGGACTGGCAACTTGCGGCGCGCTCACCAATTGACCCGTATAGGTGGGCGAATCAATCAAATCGTGTTTGATAAATGACATACCCAAATAAGGACGCAAGGTTTTGTCCATCAAATTGGCGTAGGCGTTTAATTCCAAGCCACGCACGCGCTCTTTGCCTTGAACGTCGCCTGCGCTATGGCGCACGCCGTTGTATCGCCCTGCGCTGCGCCAGAAGGATTCGCGAGTGAGCTGATACACGTTGGCAGAAGTAACGATGTTGCCCCAGTTTTTGCGCACGCCAAATTCTAGCTGGCGGCTTACGCGCGGTTTGGACATATTGCCTTCGTCGTCCACTGCACCGGGTTCAAGGTCTTCCAAGTAGTTGCCGTATAACACGAAATCGTTGTTAGGCACCCAAGCTGCCATCAGCATGGGGCTGAAACGATGCGCGCTGGCGTTGATGTTGCTCAGCAAATCTTTTTGTTTGACTTTTTGATAACGCCCGCCAAGGGTTACGCGGATGGTGTCATCCATAAAGCCCAAGGTGTCGGAAAGTGCCAAGCTCGGTGCGGTGAGTTCTTCATCGGTAACTTGGGTGCTTGGGGTGCGTATAATGGGCGCAGCGGGGAACACGGGGTTATAGATGTTTAGGTTTCGCAGCGCGGCAACGCGGGGGGCGCTCACAAAATTGCGATTGCGTTTTACAAAGTCAAACGCGGTGTTCCAGTTGTGGCTTACTGGGCCTGTTTGGAAATAGCCGAGTGCTTTTAGGTTGACGCTGGTGGTGCGAACGTGTTGATCGCGCGGTTGCGAGCCTTGTTGGGTGCACACGCCGCGGTTGTTACAAAACGCGTTGCGGTAGTTGCCAGCGGTATCCAAAATTTGCAGCTGTCCAAAGTTGCCAGAATACAGTGAATCCAAATGCCCGATGCCGCCCGAAATGGCAACCCAGTCGCTTGGCTGCCAGTTGAACGTGAACATAATGGATTTATCGCGCGCGGTTTGCGCTTGCCATGAAGGCACTAAGTTGATTTTGCCATCGGGCGCATCAGGCAGCCTGAAATTGTAGAGCTGGATGTCTTGCACGCGGGCGCGTCCACCGCGCGTGGCGCGTTGCGAATAGGCGCCGTCTAAGGCAGCCTGAAACTTCTCGCCGCGGTAATCCACGTTAATGGCGGCTTCTTTGGTGGTTTCGGAATAGTGTTTGCGCGGCGTGTCGCCATCGCGGTATTTGCCGTTGATGCGCACGCCCCATTGTTTGCTTTCGCCAAAGCGTTGCCCTAAATCAAACGAAGGCTGCCAGCGGCTTTTGCCAAACCATGAAAAGCCGATGTTGCGGTTGCCGTTGTTGTCGGCTTTTTTGGTTTCAATGTTGACTGATGAGCCGACTGCGCCTTCGGGGTCCATGCCCACTGTGGCGCTGGATGCGCCTTTAATCAATTGCGCTGCGCCCACATTGCTGGTGGGCGAGCTGTATGCGGAATACATCCCTGCCAAGCCGTTTACGCTAAATTGGCGGCTATCAAGCTGCAAGCCGCGCACATATAAGCCTTGGATGGAGTTGGTTTCGCCGCCAAACGACATCACGGAAGCATCGGTTTGGGCGATGGCATCCACCATATTGCGTGGGTTTTTATCGGCGAAGGCTTTTTCGTCGTAGTTCACCACGGTAATCGGCGCGGTGAAGGCGTTTTGACGACCAAGCAAGCCAAGGTTTACGCGGTCGCGCTGATAGCTGTTGGTGGCTTCGGAAATGGCGCGGGCGGCTTTGGCGCGCACGGTTACATTCTGCAAGGTTTGCGTTTGCGCTTCGCCGCTGGCACTGGCTTCGCTGCTCACTTCGCTTTGTGCGGTGGTTTCAGGCTGTGCTGCGGTGTTGTCGGCATTGTCTGCCACGGCAAATTGGGCAAAGCTCAAACCGAGCAGGGCGAGTGTGATTTTGTTTAATCTCATGATGTTAGCGGGTGTTAAGGTTGGTTAAAAAAGTGCGCGATTGTAACAAGGATGGACAGTAATGGGAATTGGTTTTGTTTGTTTGGAATATAAATTTTCAGGCTGCCTTGGGCTGTTGCGCGGCGTGTTGCCATGCTGTTATCTGCGCCACCACGCTACGCCGTTCGTTATCATCGGAAAAAATGCTGTGCGGCAGCACGATGAACTGGCTGCCAAACGCCAGCACCACATTGCCTTGCTGTTCGCCAACGTGGGTGAGCGTTGTCCAGCTATACCAAACTT
>CAUSAW010000101.1:0-6358 GCA_963529725.1 uncultured Kingella sp.
CCGCTCCATTTTAGGTTTCAGGCTGTTGTTGGGGGTTTTGCAAAGGTTTCAGCCTGAAAAACAAGTTGGCATAGTGAAAGCGGATTAAGCTCGCCCATCCGTTGTAAAATTCGCTTCCCTCCTATTCCCGTCGCCGAAGCCCATTTCAAGCTGCCTGAACATCCGCCATGAACCGCCGCCAATTCCTGCAAACCACTGCCACCCTTGCCACCGCCGCTTCCGCATCATGGCTGGGCTACCGCTATCTTTCGCGCCCGCCCAGCATTTCCATCAACAAAGTCGGCTTGCCGCTTGCCCACCTGCTGCGCGACCAGCAACTCAACGCCGCACCCAGCCGCGAACACGTTTGCGAAACGCTGATTTTGGGCAGCGGAGCCGCCGCGCTTTCCGCCGCGTGGTATTTGGCGCGCAACGGCTACACCAATTTCTGCATCGCCGATGGCTTGGAACGCAATGGCAACAACGCCGCCTATGCCTATTCAGGCAGCCTGAAAATGAGCAAAGCGAATTTCAGCGAAGCTAAAACGTCTCAAACCAGCGAACCGCCGCTCATCGCCCCCAGCGGCGCGCACTACCTTGCCCAGCCCTCCGCCGAAAGCAGCCACATCCGCCAAATGCTTGCTGATTTGGGCATCATTGAAGGCTACGATGGCGCAGGCAACCCCATCTACCGCGACACCGATTTGGTAAACGCCCCCGATGAACGCTTGCTCATCAACGGCGCATGGCAAGACGGCATCATCCCCCAGCCGCACGACCCTGACACCCGCCGTTTCTTCGCCCTAATCGCCCAACTGCTGCACGCACGCGACAGCGACGGGCGCAAAATCTTCGCCATCCCCATCGTTTTATCATCGCAAGATGCCCAATGGCGCGCGCTAGACCGCCAAACCTTCGCCCAATGGCTGGCCGAACAAGGCTACCAATCGCCCCGCCTGCTTTGGTACTTGGACTACTGTTGACGCGACGACTACGGGCAAGGCATAGACCAAGTTTCCGCCTACGCAGGGCTGCACTACTTCGCCGCGCGCGGCAACGAACACGCCCCCGTGCTCACATGGGCAGACGGCTTAAACCACCTATCCGAAGCCCTACGCACCCACGCCAAAATCCAAAGCCACGAGCAACTGCCCAACGCCCACGAACTCACATTCAGGCAGCCTGAAAGCTACCCCTACGCCGCCAGCCGCATCGCCGAACACAGCGACCATGTGCGCATCACCCTGCGCCACATCCACACAGGCGACACACGCAGCATCCACGCGCAAAACGTTATCTGCGCCATGCCGCTCAACATCGCCCAACGCATCATCGCCCACCCCCAGCGCTACGGCTTCGCCCCCGATTTCAGGCTGCCCCCATCCGCCCCGTGGCTCATCAGCAACTTCGTACTCCACAGCTTCCTCGCCGAACCCAAACGCAGCGAACTCGCCTGGGACAACATCGTTTACGGCAGCCAAGGGCTAGGCTACGTGGTCGCCAGCCACCAACGCATCCACGTCGCCCGCCCCAGCCACACCATCTTCACCGCCTACACCGCACTCAACCACGACAGCCCCGCCAACATCCGCCGCCAACTGCTCGCCGCCGAACCGCGCGACCTACTAGACATCGCCGCTCAAGATCTGCTCACCGCATACGGCGGCAAACGCTTCTGGCAACACGTCGCCCATGTAGACATCACCGTCCGCGCACACGCCATGAGCGTGCCCAGCGCAGGCTATCTCACCCAACCCACGCTGCTCGCCCTGCGCCAACACCCATCCCGCCTACACTTCGCCCACAGCGATTTAAGCGGCTACTCCGTGTTTGAAGAAGCCGCATGGTGGGGCGTAGCAGCCGCCCAACGCATACTCGCCAAACGATAGGCAGCCTGAAAATACATTTCACACGTTTCAGGCTGCCCACAATAGAGCGGCGACGGTTCGTCGCCAATCACGCATTAAACGACATCGCGTTTGCAATAAATAAGCAGCCTGAAAAAACAAAACCGCTTGACCATAAGCCAAACGGTTTTTGCCAGATAAATGAGATTTCAGGCTGCCCCAAAGATTCTCTTAAAGGCAGCCTGAAACCCAATCCACAAAATCAATTAACGCTTACGCTTCAACCGATTGCAACAACTCCTGCAATTCCCCAGCTTCAAACATTTCCGCCAAAATGTCCGCGCCGCCCACAAATTCGCCCTTCACATAAAGCTGCGGAATCGTAGGCCAGTTGCTAAATTCCTTAATGCCTTGGCGCACTTCATCATTTTCCAGCACGTTAACAGTCGCAAAGCTCTCGCAGCCTGCCGCTTTCAAAATTTGAACCGCGCGTGATGAAAAACCACATTGTGGAAACTGCTTAGTACCTTTCATAAACAAAACAATCGGATGCGTGGTAACCACTTCTTTAATTTGTTCTTGAATGCTCATGGATGTGTCCTTTGATAGGGTGTGAAAAAACCGCGATTATAGCGATTTTTCAGGCTGCCTGTGTTAAGATTTACCCCTATTTTTAACAAAACTTAGGACACCCATGACCCACCGCATCTTAACTGGCGTAACCACCACAGGCATCCCCCACCTTGGCAACTACGTTGGCGCCATCCGTCCTGCCATCCGCGCCGCAGCCCAAGACAACGCCCAATCTTATCTGTTCCTAGCCAACTACCACGGCATCATCAAATGCCACGACCCCGAAATGATTGCCGAATCCACCCGCGCCGTTGCCGCCACATGGCTCGCCTGCGGTTTAGACACCGAGCGCACCACGTTTTACCGCCAATCCGACATCCCCGAAATCTTGGAGCTGAACTGGATTCTCACCTGCATCACCGCCAAGGGCTTGATGAACCGCGCCCATGCCTATAAAGCCGCTGTGGACAAAAATATCGCCGAAAATCAAGACCCTGATTACGAAATTGAAATGGGCTTATACAGCTACCCCATCCTGATGACCGCCGATATTCTGATGTTCAAAGCCAACAGCATTCCCGTGGGGCGCGATCAAATCCAACACGTTGAAATGGCGCGCGATATCGCCCAGCGTTTCAACCACCGCTTTGGCAAAGAGATTTTCGTGTTGCCCGAAGCGGCAATTGACGAAAACGTGCAATTATTGGTGGGACTGGATGGGCGCAAAATGTCCAAATCCTACGGCAACACCATTCCGCTGTTCCAAACGCCCAAGCAGCGGCAAAAATCGGTGAACAAAATCGTTACCAATCTAAAAGAACCGGGTGAACCCAAGCAAAAAGACGAAAGCCCATTGTTTGAAATTTATCAAGCGTTTAGCACGCCCGAAGAAACGCGCGAATTTGAAAAAATGCTCAACGAAGGCTTGGCTTGGGGCGAAGCGAAAAAACTGCTCGCCGCCAAAATCGGTGCGGAGCTAGACGAAAAAACCGAGATATACAACGACTTAATCGCCAACCCTTCGCGCATTGAAGATATTTTGCAAGCGGGTGCAGCCAAAGCGCGGCGCGAAGCGCAGGAGTTGCTGGCAGAAGCCAAAGAAGCGGTGGGCATTCGCACGCTGAAATAGGTTTCAGGCTGCCTTTGCACACACCATCAAGGCAGCCTGAAAACCGAAAATTATTTAAACCCAATCGTTTACAAGGAAACCCCAAATGACCCAACACCACAAACTCATCATTCTCGGCTCGGGCCCTGCTGGCTACACCGCCGCTATTTACGCCGCGCGCGCCAATTTGCAGCCCGTTATCATTACAGGCATGGCGCAAGGCGGGCAGCTGATGACCACCACCGAAGTGGACAACTACCCGCCGTTTCCTGATGGCGTGCAAGGGCCTGAATTGATGGAGCAATTTTTGAAACACGCTGAACGCTTTGGCACACAAATTGTGTTTGACCAAATCAACAGCGTGAACTTGCAGCAACGCCCGTTTACCCTCAAAGGCGATATGGGCGAATACACTTGCGATGCGCTGATTGTGGCAACGGGCGCGTCTGCCAAATATTTGGGGCTGCCCAGCGAAGAGACTTTTGCAGGGCGCGGTGTTTCCGCTTGCGCCACTTGCGATGGCTTTTTCTATAAGGGGCAAGACGTTGCCGTGGTGGGCGGCGGCAATACGGCGGTGGAAGAAGCCTTGTACCTTGCCAACATTGCCCGCAGCGTTACCCTCATCCACCGCCGCGACACGTTCCGCGCCGAAAAAATCATGGTGGATAAGCTGATGAAGCGCGTGGACGAAGGCAAAATCATCCTGAAAACCAATGCCCAGCTTGCCGAAATTTTGGGCGACGACGCGGGCGTAACAGGTGCGCGCTTGCAAAACAACGACGGCAGCAGCGAAGACATCGCGGTGCAAGGCGTGTTCATTGCTATTGGACACCAGCCCAACACCGAGATTTTCAAAGGGCAACTGGATATGGATGCCACGGGCTATCTGATTACGCGCGGCGGCAACGATGGCAACACAGGCGCAACCAATATTGACGGCGTGTGGGCGGCGGGCGATGTGAAAGACCATGTTTACCGCCAAGCGATTACCAGCGCGGCAAGCGGTTGCCAAGCGGCGTTGGATGCGGAACGCTGGCTGGATAGTCAGGCGTAAACGCGCTTCTTGTCCCAAAGGCAGCCTGAAAACCCAAGCGCAGGCGCAACATCCTGCCCGTTTGGCTTTTCAGGCTGCCATCGTTTGCCTGATTTGCGTCGCTTTTATCGGATTCGCCTATCGGGTTCGCATCCCCAAAGGCAGCCTGAAAACACCGCTGCAATCATATGAAAACCTGTTTTCAGGCTGCCTATTGCTTATTGTTTTAAAAATATTTCAACACACATCCCACCATGTCCCAATCCCTTATCCTGCAATCGCCCCATCTTGCTAGCGCCCAGCTGCTGATTAGCGAACATTATTTTGACCTGCCTGATGCGCTGCCCGACACCGTTTTGCGTCTGTCTGTTAATCATGATTATGAGCGCGTGCCTGCCGCCGCTGCCGCCGAATTCCAACACCACCAAATTGACTACGCCCTGATGCCCGACACCCCGTTTGCCGACTTGAAACTGGTAGTCAGCGATATGGACAGCACCTTAATCACCATAGAATGCATCGACGAAATCGCCGATAGCGCAGGGCTGAAAGACCAAATCGCCGAAATCACCGAACGCGCCATGCAAGGCGAATTGGACTTTGAACAATCGCTGCGAGAGCGCGTTGCCCTGCTCAAAGGGCAGCCTGAAAACCAGCTTGCCGAAGTGTATGAACACAAGCTTGCGCTCGCGCAAGGCGCGGAAGACTTTATCCGCGACTGCCAAGCGCACGGCATCAAGTTTTTGCTGGTGTCGGGCGGCTTCACCTATTTCACCGAGCGCCTGAAAACGCGCTTGGGGCTGGATTGGGCGTTTGCCAACCAGCTGGAAATCGCCGATGGCAAGCTCACGGGCAAGGTGTTGGGCGATGTGATTGACGCGCAAGCCAAAGCCAATTTGCTCAACCAATATCGCCAAGCCATCGGCGCAACGCGCGAGCAGGTTTTGGCGATTGGCGATGGCGCAAACGACATTCCCATGCTGCAAGCGGCAGGCTTTGGCATTGCCTATCACGCCAAGCCCAAAACCCAAGCCGCTGCCACGGCGGCGATTAGCCATCATGGCTGGGAAGCGGTGCGGCGGCTGTTTACATAAAGGCAGCCTGAAACGTAGTTAATCAACACAAAAGTCTCCTGTATTCACTCTTCCTATGTAAATAATGAATACAGGTTGAAACCTTTGCAAAACTCTAACAGCAGCCTGAAAAATAAGAAATGCCGTCATTCCCGCGCAGGCGGGAATCTTGCCAGACATTACATAAATGTATGAAGAAACAATCCATTGCATGAATTTAATCAAGATTCCCGCCTGCGCGGGAATGACGGTTGTTACTATTTCTTGTTTTATTTTGGGTTTTGCAAAGATTTTAGTTTCTAAAAAGGAAATCCATCATGCCTCGCTATCCTTATCCGCGCATTGTTCTACTTTATGCCCTATTCGGCGGCGGGCTGGGCGGTTTGCTGTCTTTCATCGTTCCCTGCCTGATACCGCGCCAAGATTGCCTAAAAATCCCAACCCTAACAGCAGTCTTTACCATGCTTATTTTCAGTATCGCTTTTGGCTGTCTCCCCGCGCTGTTCACAGGCATTGCCCTTGCCGCCTTGCGCCGCTATCGCAACTTTGCCAGCAGCATAATCGCCAGCATAATCGGTGCAATGGTAAGCAGCTTATACATACTCATTACTCTGCCCCGCGCTGTTAATGTGCATGAAATCGCCATTTTGTGTGCCGTCATCGGTGCCATCGCCAGCTTTATCCTATCCCTATTTCTCCCCCCAAAAAGCAGCCTGAAACCATGACCCGTCTCGTTTACTACCGC
>CAUSAW010000102.1:0-6348 GCA_963529725.1 uncultured Kingella sp.
AACGGCATTGAAAATTTTTGGAATCAGGCGAAACGTGTTCTGCGTAAATACAATGCCTTTTCCGTTTCAAAGTTTGGGCGATATTGTTTTTCAGGCTGTCTCAGCAATCCAAAGGCAGCCTGAAAACATTACCCCCGCCATCTTTTCAACACCAGCGAAGTATTCACCCCGCCAAAGGCAAAATTATTGCTGACCACATAATCCGTTTCAATTTCGCGCCCGCCGCGAGTGATGTAGTCCACCTTGCCACAACGCGGGTCAATATCGTCCAGATTGATGGTAGGCGCAAACCAGCCACCGTTCATCATCTCCACGGCAAACCACGCTTCCAACGCGCCGCACGCGCCCAGCGTATGCCCCAAATAACTTTTTTGCGAACTCATCGGCACGAATCCGAACACGGCTTCGGTGGCGAGGGTTTCGGCGATGTCGCCTTTTTCGGTTGCCGTGCCGTGTCCGCTCACATAGCCAACTTGTTCGGGGTGGATGCCTGCGTCTTTAAGGGCGAGTTCCATGCATTTTTGCATGGTGTCTTTTTGCGGCTGGGTAACGTGGCTGCCGTCGCTGTTTGCGCCGTAGCCGATGATTTCGGCGTAGATTTTGGCACCTCGCGCCCTAGCGTGTTCCAGCGATTCCAGCACCAAAATGCCTGCGCCCTCGCCGATAACCAAGCCGTCTCGCGCCGTGTCATATGGGCGCGGCGTGCGCTCGGGTTCGCCGTTGCGGCGGCTGGCGGCATAGAGCGAGTCAAACACATACACTTCGGATGGGCAGAACTCTTCGCCGCCGCCTGCCAGCATGGTGTCAATCAAGCCGTATTTGATGGCTTCGTAGGCATAGCCGATGGCTTGGCTGCCTGATGAACACGCGCTGGACGTGGGGATAATCCGCCCCGTCAGCCCGAAAAAAATACCAATATTGGCGGCGGTGGTGTGCGGCATCATGCGCACATAAGTATTGGCGTTGAAATTGCGCGATGTGCCCGTAAGCAGTAGTTCGCCCATATCGCCGATGTCTTTGGTGCTGCCGACCGATGAGCCGCAGGCTACGCCCATGCGCCCGTCTTTAATGCGTTCATCGCCGAGCAAGCCCGCGTCGCTCAACGCCTGTTCCGCCGCGTCCACGCACAGCTGCGACACGCGCCCCATGCTGCGGAGCTGTTTGCGCGTCCAATGCGCGGGCGGGGTGTAGTCGGGCAGCGGTGCGCCGAGCTGTGCTTCCAATTCGGGAAAACGCGCCTGCCAATCCATATACCGCACGGCGTTTTTTTCGGCACGAAAGGCAGCCTGAATGCTCTGCCAGTCGCGCCCGAATGCGGTAATGCCGCCGATGCCTGTTATCACAACGCGTCTGGTTTCCATCAGCACAATCCTCCGTTCACCGCAATCACTTGGCGCGTGATATACGCCGCTTTTTCGTCCATCAAAAAACGCACCGCGTGGGCGACTTCTTCGGGCGTACCCATTCGCGCGGCAGGCACGGCTTTTAAGATTTCGTCCACAGGCACGTTTTCATCAACAATTTCCGTGTCAATCAAACCGGGGGCAACGCAGTTTACCGTGATTTTGCGCTTCGCCAATTCCACCGCCAATGCCTTGGCTGCGCCGATGATGCCTGCTTTGGACGCGCTGTAATTCACCTGCCCGCGGTTGCCCGTAATGCCCGACACCGAAGCCATGCACACAATCCGCCCGTCTTGGCGGCGGCGTATCATCGGCATGATGACGGGGTGCAGCACGTTGTAAAAACCGTCCAGATTGGTGCGCAGCACGCTGTCCCAATCGTCGTCTGAAAACGCGGGAAAGGCGGCATCGCGCGTCAAACCCGCGTTCAGCACCACGCCGTAATACGCGCCGTTGGCTTCCACATCGGCGGTTAAAATTTCGCGGCAGGCGGCGCGGTCGGATACGTCAAACTGCAACACACGGGCTTGCCTGCCCATCGCGCGGATTTGCGTGGCAACCGCTTCGGCTTCGTCGCGGCGGCTGCGGCAATGCACGATGATGTCGTAGCCGTCGGCGGCAAGGGCAAGGGCGACGGCTTTGCCGATGCCTCGGTTTGAGCCTGTGATGAGAATGGTTTTGTTCATGGGAGTTCCTGTGGTTTTTTGGGGTTTCAGGCTGCCTGAAAAGAGGGTTCAGACAACTTTCTCTATGTTAATTTGTGTTTGATTGGTTCGTATTCGGCTACGACATCGGCGGCTGTAAGCAAATATTCCCGACTGAAATCAGGCGTAATGCTTTTTAGCTTTTCAGGTTGCCTTTCAACACCACTCCAAAGGCAGCCTGAAAACCACAAAATCAAACCGCTCGTCCTTCTTTCGGGCTGTAAACATTCAACGCCGCCTGAGCCAACAGCCCGTCTTGCGGCAGCATCTCACGCACATCATTGGGCGCATCAATCCAGCGCAGTTCGCAGTCAAACACGCCCATGCCGCTGGGGTCTTGCGTGGAAAGGTGAGCGGTGGCGGCGAGTGTTGTGCCGATGGGGATATGGTCGGCAAATAAATTGAGCTTGCGCGTGCCCAGCAGAAAGCCGAGTTTCACTTCTTCGCCCGCGCTAATCGCCTGTATGCCCGCAAACGCGCCGATTGCCTGCGCCATGATTTCCATGCCCATCGTGGCAGGCAGCGTGCCGTTTTGCAACAGAATATGTCGCTCGCCGATATGCGCTTCTACGCGCACAAAATCGGCGCGGTGTTCGGTTACGAGGTCAATCAAAACCATGTGTCCGCTGTGCGGCAGCAGAAAAGCGGGATGTTCAATGGGGCAGATAAGGCGGTGCATAGCGGCTTGATGTCGTTTGAAAAAGCGAGATTATACAATGCGCCTGCGGTTTCATAAGGTGTTAATTTCGGTTAAAATGCGCCGTTTCTTTCCTGCAAAGACGCGCTATGCCCACTGTTTGCACTTTTTCATTCAACATCGCCGCATGGCACGCCGCCTCCAACCGCCTTGCCAACATGGAACAATTGCGCGAATGGGCGCAAGGCAGCCTGAAAACCGAAAATCTGCCCGAGCATAAGCCTGCGCTGGCATTTTTGCCTGCCATGCAGCGGCGGCGGCTGGGCGCGGCGGCGAGGCTGGTGTGCGAAGCGGCTTGGGATTTGGCTGAGCGGTTTTCAGGCTGCCCGCTGGTTTACGCTTCGCACGACGGCGAGATTAACCGCAGCTTTGAATTGTGGCCCGAACTGCTGAAAACGCACACCGTATCGCCCACATCATTCGGCTTGTCGGTGCACAACGCGCTGGCGGGGCAATGGGCGATTTTGCGCGGCGAAATGCAGGAAAACACCGCGCTGGCAACGGGCGCAGACGGCTTGGAAAGCGCGTTGGCAGAAGCCGTGTCGCTGCTGTCGGACGGCGTAGAGCGTGTGTTGGTAGTGGTGGCGGACGATCCCGTTAAAAACGAATATGCCGTTGCTGCCGAGCGCGCGCCGTTTGCCTACGCGCTGGCGATGCTCATCGAGCGCGGCGACGAATTTACCCTAACTCTGCAATCTGCCGCTCAAGGGCAGCCTGAAAACTATTTCGGCGCGTTGGACTGGATACGTTTTCTGCTTTCAGGCAGCCTGAAACACACGCGGCAATATGAAAACCGCCGCTGGCTGTGGGAAAAACGCGCATGAAATCTTGGGATTACTACCGCCGCTTTTTCGGCACGCTGTTCGGCTTTGTCTTATTCGGCGTGGCGGGCGTGCTGTTCAAAATTGCGCTGCTGCCCTACACGCTCAAATCCACTCATGGCGATGTGCCGCGCCAGCTTGCCGCCCGCCGCATGATTGGGCGCGTGTGGCGGTTTTTTGTCGGCTATCTGCAATGGGCGGGCGTGTTGTCCGTAACCTTCCGCGGCGCGGAAAAACTCGGGCGCGGCGGGCAGTTAATCCTCGCCAACCATCCGTCTTTATTGGATGTGGTGCTGCTGGTGAGCCATGCCAGCGCACCGAATATCCTCGTTAAAAAAGACTTGGTGCGCAATCCCAGCATGAGCAGCCAAATCCGCGCGGCGGGCTATATTCCCAACGATGAAAGCATGGAAATGCTGGAAGAAATTGAAGCCGTGTTCCAAAGCGGACAAAGCCTGCTGATTTTCCCCGAGGGCACGCGCACGGGCTGGGACGGACAGGTTAAAATGCACCGCGGCGCGGTTTCCATCGGCTTACGCAGCGCGAAAGTCATCACGCCCGTGGTCATCAAAATGAACCCGCCCAATTTCAAAAAAGGGCAGCCGTGGTATCAAATCCCGCCGCGCAAAATCCATTACGAAATCACCGTGGGCGACGACATCCGCCCCGAAGACTGGCTGGCGGAAAAACCGCTGCCGATTGCCGCAAGGCGGCTCAACGAATATTTGCAAGACTATTTCACAAGGAAAACCACATGAGCGATTTAAACCATCAAATCAAACAACTGATTATTGACAGCCTTGCGCTGGAAGACATCACCCCCGCCGATATTGACGATAATGCGCCGCTGTTTGGCGACGAGGGCTTGGGGCTGGATTCGGTTGATGCGCTGGAACTGGGCTTGGCGGTGCAAAAAACCTTCGGCTTTCAGCTTGACGGCGAAAACGACAATCTGCGCGAGCATTTTGCCAATGTGAACACGCTCGCCGAATTTATCAAAAGCCGCCAAGGATAAGGACGCGCCATGACCGAACAAAAAATGCTGACCGAAGCCGAAATCCGCACGTTGCTTGCCGATACGCTGGTGAATTTATTTGAAATTGAACCCGAGCGCATTCAGCCCGATACCAATCTTTACGAAGATTTGGAAATTGACAGCATTGACGCGATTGATTTGATTGACCGCATCAAGCGCGAAACGGGACGCAAGCTCAATGCGGAAGATTTTCGCAGCGTGCGCACGGTGGATGATGTGGTGAAAGCGGTGTTGAAAGTTCAGGCTGCCGACAACGGCGCATAGGCACAGTAAAAGTTTCAGGCAACCTTTGCTATATTCAAATGGGGTGTATTACTCAAAGGCAGCACACGCGTTTTATATTGCTCAACGAATCTGCACAACTTACCGAATAACCAAACCGCAATGTATCGCAAAGCAACACACCAAAAATCGGTAACAGAGGCAGCCTGAAAACCATATCAGATTTTTATTTTTCAACCAACCAAAAGAAAGGCACCTTGATGAACATTCGTTTATCCGCCATCTCATTAGCCGCTGCGCTTGTTTTAACCGCCTGCTCTGGCGTAAATAATGCCACCGTTTCCGAAGCCAAACTGCGCGAACGTGCCGCGTTTACTTTGGGCACAAGCCCCGACAAAGTAACCATCAGCAACCGTAGAAATGAAGGCATCACAATCCACTTTACCGCCACCGTGGACGGACGTTCCAGCCAATGCTATGTAACCAACTCCGTTACCATGATCGGTGCTGTTACTTCGGACGCGCTGTGTTCGGGTAGCGCAGCCAAAGCTGCGTTGCGTAGAACAGGTCAATGCAACGATTTGCTGAAAGCCGCAGGACGCTGCTAATCAATAGACAGGCAGCCTGAAAACATTTTTTAGATTTCGCTTTTTCAGGCTGCCTGAAAACCAATTTTCATCATTCCCGCATTTACGCCTCAAAGGGCATACTGGCGGGAATCTTATTTATCGCTTGAAAATTCTTGCAGAAACCATCTATTGCCTGAACTAAACCAAAATCCCCATCTGTACGGGAACAGTCTTGCTTGGGTTGATTTGGCGTTTCGCAAATATTTCAGGCTGCCTGAAAATTTCAATCTGACTATGTTTCTCGCCAAAATTCTGCTTGCCCTTGCCAGCCTTGCCTATCCGCTGTTGTGGTATCACGGGCGCGAAAACGGCGCGTTTTTTTGGCTGGCAGCGGCGATGTGCGCCCTGTGGCTGATCCGCGCTGCGATGCCGCAAACGGCGGGACAGCGGGCGGTTGCGCTGGTGCTGGCGGCGTTTTTTGCGGCAGTGCTGGTTTTCAGGCTGCCTCATTCTATGTATTGGTATCCCGTTGCCGTTAATGCACTGATGCTCGCCGTGTTCGGCGGCAGCCTGTTTGCCAAGCAAACCGTTATTGAACGCCTCGCCCGCTTGCAACACCCCGATTTGCCGCCCGAAGGTGTGCGCCATACGCGGTGGGTAACGAAGATTTGGTGCGGCTTTTTTGTGTTTAACGGCGCAGTGGCTGCCGTGTTGGCGTTATGGCAATGGTATGACTGGTGGGCGGTTTATACGGGGATTGTGGCGTATGTGTTGATGGGGGTGTTGTTTGCGGGGGAATGGGTTTATCGCAAGCTGGTGTTGAAGGTTTGACATGTAGAAACCCCTAGCGTTGTTTACAGTATTCCAAGGACAATACTGTTATGAACATGCACAAA
>CAUSAW010000103.1:0-6344 GCA_963529725.1 uncultured Kingella sp.
GAGTTATATTCATTTTTGCAGTCTAACATGACTGCTTATCTAGTACAGCCCCTATGTTTATGGTATTGAGATCAAAATTAAAAAACCTGAGCCTTATGCTGCCAAAATCAAGCCGCACAAGCTCAAATCATTCCAGAAGTTTTCTGTCTTGCAAATTTCCCGATACTTGTTGCCCATACCTGCTAAAAAATTAGTGAAACAAATTGCTCGGGAATACGGCAGCTATTATCTATTTCGCCTTGATGAACACGGCTTAACCGCTGCGCAGCTTGGCACAATCGCATGGCAAGATATTGACGATATACGATTGTCTTCTGAATTTCCTTGCTCACATGGCTTAACCATTAAACTCAAACACCCCAAGCCGTATCTTGCCAACATCCCGCCACATGAACACAAAGCATTTCTTAGCCAGCCAGAATTTAATCTTTCCTCAGATTGGTTGCCGCTGCCCGCTAAAACCTTATTGCAGCAAATAGAGCAGGAATATGGCAGCTATTACCAGCCCGCTTCGTCAATTGAGGCAGCCTGAAACCCCTTTCTCAACCCCTTACAAAGGACTTCTCCATGTCATTCCTCAAACTCACCGACCAAAACGTCAACGGCAAAACCGTGCTCATCCGCGCCGATTTAAACGTGCCGTTCAAAGACGGCAAAATCAGCGACGACACCCGCATCCGCGCTTCGCTGCCGTCCATCCAATATTGTTTGGACAACGGCGCAGCGGTGATTGTGATGACGCATCTGGGCCGCCCCACCGAAGGTGAATTCCACCCTGAAGACGACGTTGCCCCCGTTGCCGTGCATTTGGGCAAACTGCTGGGCAAGGAAGTTAAAGTGTTGAACGACTGGCGCGACAATCCGCCCAGCGTGAAAGCAGGCGAAGTTGCGCTGCTGCAAAACGTGCGCGTTAACAAAGGCGAAAAGAAAAACGACCCCGAGCTGGGCAAAGCCTACGCCGCCTTGTGCGATATTTTTGTGAACGATGCCTTTGGCACTGCGCACCGCGCCCAAGCGTCCACCGAAGCCGTTGCCGCCGCCGCGCCGCTTGCCTGCGCGGGTATTTTGATGGCAGCGGAATTGGACGCGCTGGGCAAAGCCCTGAAAAACCCCGCCCGCCCGCTGGTGGCGATTGTGGCGGGCAGCAAAGTGTCCACCAAGCTCACCATTCTCAACAGCTTGGCGGACAAGGTGGACGCGCTGATTGTGGGCGGCGGCATCGCCAACACTTGCTTGCTGGCGCAGGGCAAAGAATTGGGCAAATCGTTGGTGGAAGCCGATTTGGTGAACGAAGCGCGCGCGATTATGGAAAAAATGGCGCAGCGCGGCCATCCTATTCCGCTGCCGGTGGACTGCATTGTGGCAACCGAGTTTTCCGAAACCGCCGCGCCGCTGCCGCGCGATGTGAACCAAATCGGCAAGGACGAGCAAATTTTGGACATCGGCGAACAATCGCGCGCGCGCTTGGCGGAAATTTTGCAAAACGCGGGCACGATTGTGTGGAACGGGCCCGTTGGCGTGTTTGAGTTTGATAACTTTGCCGGCGGCACCAAAGCCGTTGCCGAAGCGATTGCCGCGAGCAATGCGTTTTCCATCGCAGGCGGCGGGGATACGCTGGCGGCCATCGCTAAGTTTGGCGTAACCGATAAAATCAGCTATATCTCAACGGGCGGCGGCGCGTTTTTGGAATTTTTGGAAGGCAAAGAATTGCCAGCCGTGGCGGCGTTGGAGAAGTTTGCGAAGTAGGATTTGATTGAAGTGGATAGATGGGCAGCCTGAAAATGTGTTTGGTGCGTTTTTGGGCTGCTTTTTTTTTTGTGTGTGGGGGATTTTTTTGGGACGTGGTTTGTTTGGCAATTTTGGTTTTCAGGCTGCCTTTTTGGGATGGGGTAGGGGGGATTTTTGCTAACTGGTAAGGCAGCCTGAAAATGGGTTGGAGCGGTGACGGCTCGTCGCCAACAGCTTCAAACAGAGCGTGGCTGGTTTGCCAAGATGTCGGCGAGCCGCCGACGTTCCATTGGGTTGGTTTTCAGGCTGCCTTTGGGGGAGCTTTCAGGCAGCCTGAAAATGGGGGTGCGCTTTGTGGTTAGCTTTGGGGGTGGTGTTTACCATGCGCTTCGTGCCAGCGGGGCACTTACTTTCTTTGCTTCGCCAAAGATGAGAACCTGTATTCGTTATCTGCACGGCTGCTTTTGCATTCATTGAATACGCCTACTGCGTTGCCAAGCCAAGCTAATAGTCTCGCTATTAACTTGTCTTGTCGCCTTGTATTCGTATTCACTGAATACAAAATCCGCTCGCGCAGATAACGAATACAGGTTCTGGCAAAAGAAAGGCGCCCCCGACGTGCAGGTCTGCTTCGCAGACTTCCCTCACTGCGCATCCTTTTTTCGGCGCGTGCGAACTAGTCGCGCTGCGCGCGCCGTCGGACAAGCGCACGCTTGTTTCCGAAAAAAGAATGCTGCGTTCGGCTGGACGTAGGGGAAGGGCAGTAGCGTCAAGCGTTTGTGATGGATTAACCAATAAAGGCAGCCTGAAAATGGGATTTCTACTTTTTTCAGGCTGCTTTTTTTAGGTTAGGTTTTGTGGCAGCCTGAACCGGGTATGGAGCGGAGACGGCTCGTCGCCAACAGCTTCAAACAGAGCATGGCTGATTTGCCAAGATGCGAAATGTCGGCGAGCCACCGACGCTCCATTGGGTTGGTTTTCAGGCTGTTTTTGGAATAGGGCAGGGCATAGCTGTTTAATAATCATTGATGCAGCCTGAAAACCGCATCTCCCCTAAACGCAGCCTAAAACCCCTACTCCGTGCAAATCGCCTGCTTGGGTACGCGCGCCATATCCCATTGCGCCACAGCCCAATCCAACACCTCGCGCGGTCGGTTCACTTCGGGCGCGGGCGGCAGGTTCAGATAGGCGCACACTTGGCGCAGCAGGGCTTCGGTTGCCGACAAATCCAGCGCGGGAGCGAGCGTCTGTTTGCTCCACTTTTGCCCTTGCGCATTCACCAGCAGCGGCAGATGCGCGTAATGCGGCGTGGGCATTTTCAGGCTGCGTTGCAAATACATTTGGCGCGGCGTAGAAACCAGCAAATCTTGCCCGCGCACAATATGGGTGATGCCCTGTGCGGCATCGTCCACCACCACGGCAAGCTGATACGCCCAATGCCCGTCGGCGCGCAGCAGCACAAAATCGCCGATGTCGTGGGTGAGGTTTTGCGCGTAATGCCCGACAATTTCATCGGCAAAGGCGATGGTTTCATCGGGCACTATGATGCGCCATGCGGGGGTTTTGTGGGCATCGTGAGGCAGCCTGAAAACGTTGTTCGGGCGACACGCGCCGTTGTACACAAAACCATCCACGCCCATTTGCGCGGCGGCGTGCCAATCTTTGCGGCTGCAATAGCAGGGATACGCCAAGCCTGCGCTTTTCAGGCTGCTTAATGCGGCTTGATACAGCGCGTGGCGTTGGCTTTGATACACCACTGCGCCGTCCCATTCAAATCCGAATTGTTCTAATGTGAACAAGATGTTATCCGCTGCGCCTGCCATTTCGCGCGGCGGGTCTAGGTCTTCCATGCGCACCAGCCATGCGCCGCTGTGGGTGCGTGCGTCGGCATAGGATGCGACGGCGGTGAGCAGCGAGCCGATGTGCAGCAGACCTGTGGGGCTGGGGGCGAAACGTCCGATGTAGTGGGGCATAGGGCAGCCTGAAAAAGGGGGAAAGGTCGGATTATACGATTTTTGCGCTGTGTGTTTGGGCTGCGCGGAAACTTGTTGCGCTTGTTTTGGTTGTGTAGAAACTTGCTGCGCTCGTTTTAGCTTCGCAGAAACTCGCTGCGCTCGTTTTCAGGCTGCCGCAAATACAGTAATATCGCGCCCCAAAATAATCGCAAAACGCATCGCCCGTTCATTGTTCAACACCTTTCATTTTCAAAAGGCAATCCCCATGCTCCTCGCCCTTTCCTTGCAAAACTTCGTCATCGTAGAAAAACTCAACCTAAACTTCCAAAACGGCTTCACCGTGCTCACAGGCGAAACAGGCGCGGGCAAATCCATCACGCTGGATGCTATCGCCCTATTGCTCGGCGACAAAGCCGATTACAGCCAAATCCGCACAGGCGCAAACGAAGCGCAGCTCTCTGCCTTGTTTGACATCAGCGAGCATCCCATTTTGCAAGCCGAATTGCGTGAACAAGGCCTGCTGGATGACGACAGCAGCGAGCTTGCCATCCGCCGCACCATAGACATCAAAGGCAAAAGCCGCAGCTACATCAACAACCAAGCCGCTACGCTTGCCCAGCTTAAACACATCGGCTCGCAGCTGATAGACATCCACGGGCAAAACGCCCACCACTCGCTAAACCAAGAATCCGCGCAACGCCAATTGCTAGATGCCTTTTCAGGCAGCCTGAAACTGGTTGAGCAAACCCAAGCCGCCTACCAAGCATGGCAAAGCGCGCAACAAGCGCTGAGCGATGCGCAAACCCAAGCCGAAAACATCGCCATCGAGCGCGAACGCCTAGAATGGCAATACAACGAGCTAGACCAAATCGCCCCCGAAACAGGCGAATGGGAAAGCCTAAACCAAAGCCACGACAGCCTTGCCAACGCCGCCGAGCTGCTGCAAGCGGCAAACGAAGTTTTGGAATATATAGACAGCGACAACGGCATCGCCCGCCAAATCAGCCGCAGCCAGCGCACCCTAAACAAGCTGGAACACATAGAACCGCGCTTTGCCGAAAGCCTAGAAATGCTAGACAGCATAGAAGCCGAATTAAGCGAAATCAGCCGCAACCTGAGCGGCGTGTTAAGCGATATAGAAATCAATCCCAACGAATTGCACGCCAAAGAAGAGCGCATCAGCGAGCTGATGAGCATCGCCCGCAAATACCGCATAGAACCCGAAGAGTTGCCCAACAAGCTGGCAGAAATTCAGGCTGCCTTGCAACAACTAGAAGCCGCCACCGATATTGAAGCGCTGCAAAAAAACGTTGCCCAAGCGCAAGATGCCTATATGCAAATCGCCCAGCAGCTATCCAGTGCACGGCACAAAGCCGCCAGCAAGCTCGCCCACGAAACCACCGAACACATGCAAACACTCGCCATGAAAGGCGCGAAATTCCACATAGAACTGCAACCGAGCAGCCCCACCGCGCACGGCTTGGAACACATCCAATACCAAGTCGCCGCCAACAAAGGCACGCCGCTGCGTCCCTTGAACAAAGTCGCATCAGGCGGCGAATTGGCGCGCATCAGCCTATCCATCCAAGTGGTAACCAGCCAATACACCCAAGTGCCCACACTGATTTTTGACGAAGTGGACACAGGCATCGGCGGTGGCGTTGCCGAAACCGTCGGGCGCGCCCTGCGCACGCTGGGCAAGCAACATCAAGTGCTCGCCATTACCCACCTGCCGCAAGTTGCCGCCTGCGGCGAACATCACTGGCAGGTCGCCAAACACAGCGAAGGCGAGCAAACCGTCAGCGAAATCAGCGTGCTGGACGATGCCACGCGCGTAAACGAAATCGCCCGTATGCTCGGCGGCGAAAAAATCACCGACACCACGCGCCAGCATGCAGCGGAGATGTTGGCAAACGCGGCGAAATAGGTTTTCAGGCTGCCTTTGCATTGCGATAGGCAGCCTGAAAACCCAAATGGTGCGGCGACGGCTCGTCGCCAAAGAATAAACGAGCGCAATAATATTGAACCCTGCTTTCAGGCTGCTTTTTGACACAGGAAACCGAATATGAAAGACATCAAACAACAATACAAAGAAGCCACCGCCGCTTTCCGCCGCCGCCCCAACCAGCATAACCACGAAGCCATCGCTCAGCTCTACGACCTCAAAGCCGCGCTGCAAAGGCAGCCTGAAAACCGCGAAACAGCCGAAATGCTGTCTGTCGTGTGCAGTTTGTTGGAGCTGCATTTGTCGGCATTGCGCGCGTTTGAGCCGTTTGCCGATGCCGCCGACCGCAAAGATCAAACCAAACTGTTCAAGCTGCGCGACAACGCCAGCTACAAGCAAGACAAATTTGCGCTCAAAGACATCCGCACCTTGCGCCGCCGCATTCCCGCCGTGCGCCCGCGCATGGACAACTTCATCACCGCCGACAACGGCGCAAGCTATCATCTAAACTGCGCCGTTACCGTGTTCAACAAAACCGTGCGCGGCAGCGAAGTGGAAATTTTTATCCATGCCGATGAGCCTGCCACGCCCTATTTGGCGCAGGTTGCCGAGATGGTACGGCGTTTGGCGGACTATCCTGCGGAAAAACTGATGGCGGCATATATAGTTAAACAAAATAAGAAACACCCAATAACATTTCCAACAAGCAAGAGTGT
>CAUSAW010000104.1:0-6341 GCA_963529725.1 uncultured Kingella sp.
GGGTGGACATAAAGCGCACTTTGTCTTTCAGTTTCAGGCTGCCGTTTTTCACGCGGATAAGCATCACCACGCCGACGTAGTTGTCAAACCACGAATCGATAATCACGGCTTGCAGCGGCGCGGCGGCATCGCCTGCGGGCGCGGGGATTTTGGCGACGATTTCTTCCAGCACGTCTTCCACGCCCAAGCCCGATTTGGCGGAGCAGGTTACCGCGCCCACGGCATCGATGCCGATGATGTCTTCGATTTCCTGCGCCACGCGGTCGGGGTCGGCGGCGGGCAGGTCGATTTTGTTCAGCACGGGCACGACTTCCACGCCCAAATCAATCGCGGTGTAGCAGTTGGCCACGGTTTGCGCTTCCACGCCCTGCGATGCGTCCACCACCAAGAGCGCGCCTTCGCAGGCGGACAGGCTGCGCGAGACTTCGTAGGAGAAGTCCACGTGTCCGGGGGTGTCGATCAGGTTGAGCAGATAGGTTTCGCCGTTTTTGGCTTTGTAGTGGAGCGCGGCGGTTTGGGCTTTGATGGTGATGCCGCGTTCTTTTTCAATATACATGCTGTCCAGCACCTGGGTGCTCATTTCGCGCTGTTCCAAGCCGCCGCAGTATTGGATAAAGCGGTCGGCAAGGGTGGATTTGCCGTGGTCGATGTGGGCGATGATGGAGAAATTGCGGATGTTTTTCATACAGTTGTCGAAGTGTCGGGATAAAGGTTTCAGGCTGCCTGAAAAGCGGATGGTATTTTCAGGCAGCCTGAAAGAATAAAAGAAAATAAAGCGCGGATTTTAACAGAATTTAAAGATAAGGCAGCCTGAAAATCCCCACGGTTTTCAGGCTGCCTCGGCTAATACGAATTTACGGATGCGGCGGTTTAGTCGCCATTGTTTTCATATTCCGATTCCAGCGGGTCTTCGCCGTAATCGTTGTCGCCTTCCGTCCCTTTCATGGCGCACAGAACCAAAACAATGATAAGACCCACATAAGGAATAATTCCGATTAGACTGAACCAGCCGCTCCGGTTTGTGTCGTGCAGACGGCGTATTTGAACTGCTAACCCAGGCAGAAAGGTTGCCAAAAGATACAGACCGCAAATGGGCCCCAAACCTGTTTTTGGGCTGCTCATGCCCAACAATCCATCAATAAAACCAAACACAAATGACGCAATGACATGGAACAGCATAAACATCCAAAATTCTTTGCGGCGGGCCCGCCCGCTGAATCCCACATAATTTTTCAAAACGGCAAAATACCAATTCATTGTTACATCCCTTTCAAAACGGTTAAAAAATGCAAAATGCGCGCGCATTATAGCTGTTCCTAGGGAGCTGTAAAGCAGAATTGCCTTTATTCTTAACGGGTTTGGCGGATGTGCAACAATCCGGTATACGCCAAATGGAAGGACGGTATATTTTCAGGCTGCATCAGGCAAAAAGATTTGTGGCAGAGTAGCCAACCCGCCCCGCCGAAAATGCTAAAATCCGCCCCCTTTTGATTGTGAATAGGCAGCCTGAAAATGCAAAACCCCCACCCCAAGCGCACGCTATCCATTGCGCCGATGCTAGATTGGACTGACCGCCATTTCCGCTATCTCGCCCGCCAAATCAGCCGCCACACATGGCTTTACACCGAAATGATAAACGCGGGCGCGATTATCCACGGTGACCCCGCGCGGTTTCTAGAATATAACAACTGCGAACACCCCATTGCCTTGCAACTGGGCGGCAGCGACCCCGCGCAGTTGGCGCAAGCGGCGAAAAAAGTGGCGCAATATCAATATGATGAAATCAACTTAAACTGCGGTTGCCCCAGCCCGCGCGTGCAAAAAGGCGCGTTTGGCGCGTGTTTGATGAACGAAGTCGCGCTGGTTGCCGATTGCTTGAACGCCATGCAAGATGCCGCGCCCGATTGCGACATCACCGTTAAACACCGCATCGGCGTGGACAAGCAAACCGAATACAGCAGCGTGCGCGATTTTGTTGGTACGCTGCGCGAGAAAACGCCCGTGCGCACTTATATTGTGCACGCCCGCAACGCATGGTTGGATGGCTTGTCGCCCAAGGAAAACCGTGATATTCCGCCGCTGAAATACGATTATGTTTACCAATTAAAACAAGACTTTCCCGATTTGGAAATTATCATCAACGGCGGCATCAAAACCAACGCCGAAATCACCGAACACCTGCGCCATGTGGACGGCGTGATGATTGGGCGCGAAGCGTATCACAACACCATGATTCTGCGCGATTGGGATCGGCTGTTTTACGGCAGCACGCAGCCTGAAATCGGCTACGATGAATTGGTGCAGCGGCTTTATGCCTACGCGCAAACGCAACTTGCCGCAGGGCGTGGCACGATTTTGCGCCACATGGCACGCCACTATCTGGGCTTGATGCACGGCTTGCACGGCGTGCGCACATGGCGGCAAATGTTGTCGGACGCGGAATTGCTGAAAGCCAACCGCGCGGAATTGATTTTGGAGGCTTGGGCGCAGGTGAAGAAGGGGCTGTGAATGGGGATTGCTGGTTTTCAGGCTGCCTTATGCAAGGCGGATGATGCGTTGCCCGCAAACCATCATCAGGCAACCTGAAAACGTCCAATGGCAACCGCCAAGCATAATCCGTTGCCTGCGCCATCCAATCATCAAACAACCCAAGCCGCCGCTATCCATTGAGGCAGCCTGAAAACACAACAATATGAAAATCAACAAAAAATTCAAGCAAATGAGCATGGCAGAATACCACCATTACATCGCCTATCATCAAAAATACGCCGATTTCAATCCGCTGGGGCTGTATCGCTCCATTTTGGAAAACGATAAATTGGACGAAGCGGCGCAGCTGGAAATTTTGGCGTTTGCCAACCAATATTTTCAGCGTTTCTACGATTTTTTGTTCGTTAAAGACCCCGTTGCATATAGCAGGCTTGCCACGCTGGGGCAGGGTTTAAGCGAAACGCAGCAGCGGCAGCATTTGAGCCGCGTTTGGGACAGGCGCGAGCAATGGTGCGCCGAAAAAGGCATCCGCCATCAGCGCATCGGCGTAAGCACCGTTTCGCGCTATTACTTTGTCGATGGCAACGAAGCCGACGGCTGGCGCGAAGTGCGGCACATGAGCCCCGAGCGCCGATTAAGGCAGCCTGAAAGCCGCCCAAGCAGCAAACAGCAGCGCAAGCGGCAAAAGCAAATACTGCGCCAAGCATGGCATGAGGATGAGGAGTAGTTTTCAGGCTGCCTTTGCGCTTGTG
Source organism: uncultured Kingella sp. (assembly GCA_963529725.1). Classification (GTDB taxonomy): domain Bacteria; phylum Pseudomonadota; class Gammaproteobacteria; order Burkholderiales; family Neisseriaceae; genus Kingella_B. Next base: position 3,243 of record CAUSAW010000104.1, read on the forward strand.
AAATAAACGCGCAAAGGCAGCCTGAAAGCGGCAATGATGGCGTGGGTTAAAGGAAAAACAGGGCGGACGACAACACAACATTATTGTGATTTTAATCAACTGTAAATTTCCGCAAAATCATTGAAGCCAATGTAAGCAAGCGTTAAAATTCGCGCCCAATTATTTAGACCCATTTGCTTCATGACTACTTCTCTTGCCGACACGCTTCCCCTTTCCCATATTATTTTAGACGCCGAAACCAGCAGCAAAAAACGCCTATTTGAATGCGTGGCGCAGCTGTTTGCCGAGCAAAGCGGTTTGCCGCAAGCCGAAGTGTTTGATTGCCTGTTTGCGCGCGAGCGATTGGGCTCAACCGCGCTGGGGCAGGGCGTTGCCATGCCGCATGGTCGGCACGCGGGCTTATCCGCGGCAACAGGCGCGTTTGTGCGGCTAAAAGAGCCGATTGAATTTGATGCGCCTGATAATAAGCCCGTGTCGCTGGTGTTTGTGTTGCTTGTGCCCGAAGCGGCAACCAGCGAGCATTTAGAATTGCTGTCGCAATTGGCAGGGCTGTTCAACGAAAAAAGCGTGCGCGATGCATTGCAATCTTGCCAAACGCCCGAAGAAGCGCGCGCGCTGTTGCTGGCATAAGCCGCGCAGATATTTTCAGGCTGCCAATCTAGTGCAAACAGGGCGTATGGGTAATATGCCCTGTTGTGCATTTAAGGCAGCCTGAAAACGCATAAACAGACTGCGCCGCACCACTTGCCTTGTTGGGCAGATTATTTATCCACTCACTATCCATCAGCAAAATGTCTTCATCCAACGAGAAACTGCGCGAAGAAGCCATCGCCGCGCACGCGTTCAGCTTTAAAAACCACGCTTATTTAACAGCAAAGCCCTAACTGTGCGGCTGTTTTTGCTGCTGCAAAATCTTCCCGTCCAGCGCATTAAGCGATGAGGATTTTCAGCCTGAGGGCGGCGGACAAAGAACCGCCTTCTGCCCTTATTGCCTGATAAACAGCGTGATTGGCGAGGAAAGCGGCTACGCCATCACGCCCGAGTTGTTGCAAGCGATGCGGGATTATTGGTTTTAGGCGCGGTATTGGCGGCAAACAATTTTCAGCGTTGTTAGAGACATCTCATTGAAAAATACTGATTATGGTTTTTCAGGCTGCCCCAGCTGTTCGCTCCAAAGGCAGCCTGAAAACGAGTGTAACGAGTTTCGGCGTAGCCAAACTCCCCAGAAGGAATTCCCATGCCCAGCGTCTCCGTTCGCAAGCTCTATCAAGACAATCAGCAAAAACTTCAACTCGCATGGGCAGCAGGCGCAGCGGGTGGCGATAACCGCATTGCTGTGGAAGCCGACCGCCCCGTGCTGGCGCTGGTGGGACATCTTAATTTTATTCACCACAACCAAGTGCAAGTGCTAGGTGTTGCCGAAGTTGCCTATTTGCAAAAGCTGGAACAAGCCGAACACCACACCAGCCTAAACGAGCTGTTCAACTTTCCCATGACGCTGGTGATTGTTGCCAACGATTTGCCGATTCCGCAAAGCCTGCGCGATTATTGCCACACGCAAAACACGCCGCTGCTCACATCCAAGCTGGAAAGCCCATATTTGATGGACGTGCTGCGCATTTATCTGCAACGCGTGCTTGCCGCTTCCACCATCAAACACGGTGTGTTTTTGGATGTGTTTGAAGTGGGCGTATTGCTCACGGGCAAATCGGGGCTGGGCAAAAGCGAGCTGGCGCTGGAATTGATTTCGCGCGGGCATAGCTTGGTTGCCGACGATGCCGTTGAGCTACACCGCACCGCGCCCGAAACCTTGGAAGGACGCTGCCCGCCCATGCTGCGCGATTTTTTGGAAGTACGCGGCGTGGGCGTGCTCAATATTCGCCATATGTTTGGCGAAACCGCCATCCGCCCGAAAAAAACGCTGCGCCTGATCATCAACCTTGTTCTAGCCGATGATGAATACATGAAAACGCTAGACCGCCTAAGCATCCGCACCGAAACCGAAACCATATTAAATGTACCCATTCGCTCGGTAACGCTGCCCGTTGCCGCAGGGCGCAACCTTGCCGTGTTGGTGGAAGCCGCCGTACGCAACTATATTTTGCAGCGCCACGGCAAAGACAGCACCAAAGAATTCCTAGAACGCCATCAAACCATTATGAACAAACCCGAAGAGCATCCCCATGAAAATCATCTTGATTAGCGGTTTATCGGGTTCGGGCAAAACCATCGCCCTTAACCTGCTGGAAGACAACGGATTTTTTTGCATTGACAACCTGCCGCTTGAATTGCTGCCCGAGCTTATCCAATTGCACAGCCAGCAGCGGCAAGACAACAACCAGCTCGCCATCAGCATAGACATCCGCTCCAATCTCAACACCCACACCGCCCACGAAACCCTAATCGCGCTGCGCCGCGCGGGGCATCAAGTTAGCATTTTGTTTTTGGAAGCCAGCGAAGCTGTATTGCTGCGCCGCTTTTCCGAAACGCGCCGCAGCCATCCGCTGCTCAGCAGCCACACCACGCTGCCTGAAAGCCTGCGCTGCGAACGCGAATGGCTCGCCCCCCTGCGCGAATATGCCTATTGCATAGATACCAGCAGCCTAAGCGCCCAGCAACTGCGCCACATCGTTGCCCAATGGATAGGCATAGACCACAACGCGCTGTTGGTAAGCATTGTTTCGTTTGGCTTTAAACACGGCACGCCGCCCAATGCCGACTTTATTTTTGACGTTCGCAGCCTGCCCAATCCCTATTACGACCCCGTCTTGCGCCCCTACAACGGCAAAGAGCAGCCCATTCAAGACTATTTCGCCGCCCAGTCGCTCGTTGGCGAAATGCTGCACGACATCTATCATTTTCTACACCGCTGGCTGCCGCGCATCCGCCAAGAAAACCGCAGCTATGTAACCATCGGTATCGGCTGCACAGGCGGGCAACATCGCTCGGTTTACATCGCCGAGCAGCTAGGCAAAAAACTGGCGCACGAATACCAAATTCTTGTGCGCCATCGCCAGCTTAATGTGTGAACAATAGGCAGCCTGAAAATAGGTAGCCTGCGTAGCGAAGCAGAGTTGCTAAGCTAAAAACGGTTTGCCA
>CAUSAW010000105.1:0-6218 GCA_963529725.1 uncultured Kingella sp.
AAAACCTGTGTTTCGGTTTCAGCTGTCGAAGGATAGGCTTTTTTGCAAAGGTCTCGGCTTAATGCGTGATGGATATTTGCGCGGCGATCGGTTGCTGCGTTATTTGCTGCGGGGTAGGGCGCGGAATAGGGGTAATCTATACAAAGGCAGCCTGAAAAGGGAAAAATCCTTTTTCAGGCTGCCTTATCGTTGCGCGTTATTTTTTGCGAAACACTAAATCCCACACGCCGTGCCCCAAGCGTTTGCCGCGGGCTTCAAATTTGGTTTCGGGGCGGTAATCTGGGGTGGGGGCGAAGTCGACGGCGGTGTTGGCAAGCTGCTCGGGGAAACTTTGCAGCACATCCAGCATTTGCAGGGCGTATTCTTCCCAATCGGTGGCTAGGTGGATGTAGCCGTTGCTTTTGAGTTTGGGCAGCAGTTTGGCGACGAACGGCGCTTGGATTAGGCGGCGTTTGTTGTGGCGTTTTTTGTGCCACGGGTCGGGGAAGAAGATGTGGATGCCGTCTAGGCTGTTGTCGGGCAACATTTTTTCTACGACTTCTACGGCATCGTGGCGCATGACGCGGATGTTGGTGATGCTTTGCTCGGCGATGAGTTTGCATAGGTTGCCTACGCCTGGGCCGTGTACATCAATGGCGAGAAAGTCGGTTTCAGGCAGCCTTTGGGCGATTTCGGCGGTGGCAACGCCCATGCCAAAGCCAATTTCTAGCACTTTGGGGTTGGCGCGCCCAAAGGCGGTGGTTAAATCCAGCGGGGCTGCCTGAAAATCTATGCCGATGGTTGCCCAGTTGTCGTCTATGGCTTTTTGTTGGGCGGGGGTCATGTGTCCTTGGCGTAGGACGTAGGACTTGATGCTGCGGTGGGGGGGATTGTGTGGGGTGTCGGTCATATTGGGCTCTTGTGGGAATGGCGTTAAGGGGCGGCAAAACTGGTTTTCAGGCTGCCGCAGGGGGTGTTTGTGGTGCGCTGCACGTTTTCAGGCTGCCTATGGTTCAATAGCATAGGCAGCCTGAAAACGGGTAAACAGCCGATAGCGGCGTTATTCGGCTTTGCCAAGGCGTTCTAGCTTGTAGCTGCCGTCTAGCACGCGCTGCCACCAGTCTTTATTGTCTAAATACCATTGCACGGTTTTGCGGATGCCGCTTTCAAAGGTTTCTTGCGGTGTCCAGCCAAGCTCGCGTTGGATTTTGCTGGCATCTATGGCGTAGCGCACGTCGTGTCCTGCGCGGTCGGTAACGTGGGTGATTAGGTCGGCATAATGGGCAACGCCTTGCGGTTTGTTGGGTGCGAGTTCTTCTAGCAATTGGCAGATGGTGCGCACGACTTCAATGTTTTGTTTTTCGTTGAAACCGCCGATGTTGTAGGTTTCGCCGATTTTGCCTTGCGTTACTACCAAATACAGCGCGCGGGCGTGGTCTTCTACATAAAGCCAGTCGCGGATTTGCTTGCCGTCGCCATACACGGGCAGCGGCTTGCCATCCAGCGCGTTGAGAATCATGTGCGGGATGAGTTTTTCGGGGAAGTGGTAGCAGCCGTAGTTGTTGGAACAGTTGGTTACGATGGTGGGCAAGCCGTAGGTGCGCCGCCATGCACGCACAAGGTGGTCGCTGCTGGCTTTGCTGGCGGAATAGGGGCTGGATGGGGCATAGGGCGTGGTTTCGGTGAACAAGTCGTCTGTGCCGTGCAAATCGCCATAGACTTCATCGGTGGAGATGTGGTGGAAGCGGAAGGCGGCGCGGCGGTTTTCAGGCAGCGTTTGGTAATAGGCGCGGGCGGCTTCTAGCAGGGTGAAGGTGCCGACAATGTTGGTGTGGATGAATTCGCCTGCGCTGTCAATGCTGCGGTCCACATGGCTTTCGGCGGCAAGGTGCATGATGGCATCGGGCTGATGCTCGGCGAATATTTTATCCAGCGCGGCGCGGTCGCAAATATCGGCTTGTACGAAGGCATAGCGCTCGCTGTCGGCAACGCTGGCGATGCTGTCTAGATTGCCTGCGTAGGTGAGTTTGTCTAGGTTGATCACGCTGTCTTGGGTGTGGTTGATGATGTGGCGCACCACGGCTGAGCCGATAAAGCCTGCGCCGCCTGTTACGAGAATTTTCATGTTTGCTCCTTAGGGTTATATGAAGGGGTTATAGTTGTTCCAATAGTTGTTCAAATTGCTCGGGGCTGTTGAATTTGAGGATGATTTGCCCTGATTTTTGGTTGCGGGTTTTGATTTCTACCAGCACGCCGAGTTTTTCGGTGAGCTGCTCGGCGATGTGTTGGATGTCGGGATGGGGCTGGGCGGAGGCGGGTTTGTCTTTTAGGATTTCTTGGCTGCGGCGTTCCATTTCGCGCACCGACCATGCGTTTTTAACGGCTTTGTGCGCCAGTTCTAGCTGCTGCTGCACGGGGAGGTTGATGAGGGCGCGGGCGTGTCCCATTTCTAGGTGGTGTTGCGCCATCATGTCTTGGATGAGCTCGGGTAGTTTGAGCAGGCGCAGGCTGTTGGTGATGGTGCTGCGGCTGCGTCCGATGGCTTGGGCGATGGCTTCGTGGGTGAGTTCAAATTCGTCAATCAGGCGGCGCAAGCCTTGGGCTTCTTCGATGGGGTTAAGGTTTTCGCGCTGGATGTTTTCAATTAAGCCCATTGCCATGGCGGTTTTGTCGTTGATGTGTTTGATGACGACGGGCACTTCGGCAAGCCCTGCCAGCTGGGCGGCGCGTAGGCGGCGTTCGCCTGCGATGAGTTCGTAGTTATCCAGCCCGTATTCGCGCACGGTGATGGGCTGGATGATGCCTTGGGCTTTGATGCTGTCGGCGAGTTCTTGCAGGCTGTCGTCGTCAAACTGAGTGCGGGCTTGGTAGCGGCTGGGGCGGATTTGGGCGATGGGGATATGGGTGAGCAGGTTGTTGTCTTGCTCGGCTTGGGGCAGGTTGTTGGATAGGGAGATGAGTGAGTCTAGGCCTCTGCCGAGACCGCTTTTGGGTTTGGACATGGGTGGGATTCCTAAGTGGGGGGTGAGAGAGTAGTGGTCTAAAAAGCATTGTGAAGTAGCAACCGCTTGTTGCTACTTCGTTAAGAGACAATTTCAAGCTGGCTAACGCCTTATCCCCACCGATTGCTCCCGCTCCATTTGCTTTTCATATTCACGCTGCTGCGCTTCCTGAATAAACTGCTGCTCAGTTTGCATAATCTGCTTAAAACTCTCCCGCTCAGGCAATATCAACGAACGATCCAAATCAGCCGTTGCAATACTCACACCCCCATAAAAATTACGATGCACCGCCACCAATTTTCTATCCGCATCATTAATATGCACACTATCCACTTTCGGTATTCTATTTTCATAAGCCGCTGCTGTTAAAGCAGCCGCTCGATTATTCAACCCCCATTCAGTATAAGGGAAATTTTGTTCTTCATAATACGTTTTCAGATGCTGTTTGATTTGTTGATTTAAGACTTGCGCCCCTTCAGGCAGCTTATCCCAAGCATAAGCCTGCGCCTCTCGCACCTTTTCTTGACGATGTTGTGCTACTTCAGATTGAATGCGAGCCAGAGTTGCTTGAGCAGTAGGCGATTGATTAACAAAATTTTGATGAGCTTCCCGTATAGATTCTTGATCCCCACTTTGATACGCCGTTCTTATAGCAGCATATTTATTGAGAAGACGATTCACATAATCATCAACAGATTTCTCATTAGAAGCATGTTGTTGCACAGCGTGTTGCTGAGATTTTAAAAAGCTAAGTGAAGAAATATCAACAATTTGCTTTAAATCCACACCATTATTCTGCAACCCCGTTAATGTAATCCCATGCTGAGCCAATGTTTGCATATTAATATGCACTTTACTGTTTTTACCATGTATCACTTTTTCCTTATCAATAATAAAACTAATGGTTTTAGCTGCAATTTGATTAGGATACGTTGCATCATAGAAGCGCGAAGCAATCACATCCCGATTGGTGGCATTATTAAAATCCAGTGTCATATCTGCATTGGGCTGAAAGCTCATTTGGGGATTGGTAAGGTGTGTTCGCCAGCTATATATTTTTTGACCATTTCCATTTGTTGTTTCTTCTATAAAATTTTTCATATCATATTTAGAAGTATTGTAAATTTCACCCAACGTAGGCGTTCTGCCTCCTCTTTCTTCACGCAATGCTTCAACAACCGCATTAAAACCATTAATCTCAGCACGAGCCTCCCATTCGCGCTGTTGCAATACCCAATTTTGTATTTCATCGGTGTAATCACGAATACCATTTTGTTGCACAATTTGCTGCTCTAATGCATTTAAAATACTGGTTTCGTTTACTTTATCCAAAGCATGTTGCAATTCATGCGCCGTAGTCATCACAGCATAGTAATAATCCTCTCTTGTTTTGCTATTAAGGGTATCTGGATTAAAACCAATTTCCTTACTTCTTGATGAAAATGCCGCAGCAACATCACTCCCTATTAAATTATCATTAATAAAAAATCCCTGCATATAGGCTTGATTATCAGGAAATCGCGAAGTGATGGCTAAATGCACTTCTTGCGCCATCTTATGAGATGAGCTTAATACATCATGCAATCGTTCATATTCTTGCTGCGATGCCCCTCGTTCCCCTGGTTGTGCTGTTCTAGGATTTTTAAATTTCAATAATTCCAGTTCAGTTTCTTTGCTTAAAGTTATACTTTGTTGTGCCATTTTTTACTCCTTAAAAAAAGATTCGTTCAATACAGCGAGGGGAAGCAACATCATCTGATGGATGAATTGCTTCAACAACACGAAATTTTAGATCATCTCTTTTTAGCCAAACTCCTGGTATTTTTATGCCCCTATGGGTTAGTGGTTGACTGGTATAACCTAATGCTTCGGCTTTGCGTGTAAACTCCTCGATATTCATATCACAAATTTCACTCATATCTAGTTTGCCAGTATCATGATCGTTCTTCTTATAGAATCTTAATTCCATACTAAAAAACCAATTTTCTTTTTTACCACCACCTCTACTTTTATCAAAAAAATAACGCCAATCAGGTGTAAGATCATCAGTCAATAAAAATTCTCCTTCATTAAGCCTTTCTGTGCGAAATTTCACTCCAAAGACTTTGCTAACCCGCTCAGGTGTAAAATCATCTTTGGAATGAGCAATATCCATCATTTCTAATAATTTGGTTAACAGTTGGCGTTGGGTAAGCTGCGGGGCAGGTTGGTTTGCAGTCATAGCGGTTTCCTTGTTTGGGGTGGATGATGTATTGATGCGATGCGTACTGCATGCAGTAAGCAGTAGTGCGGTTAAGAATAGGGGGAAAAGTTTTTGCATGTTATGTCTCTTTTCATTTAAATATAAAAATAATCTATTTCCAGCCCACCTACTGCTTCGCCGCTTCGCGGGCTTCTTGTTCCAATTTATATTGTCGCAGCCATTTAATCGCAATTTCTTTTTCTTCTGGCGTGCCGTATTGGGCATCGCGTTGGTAGCGGCGGTAGGTGGCGCGTTGTTGCGCTTCGCGGATTTGGGTTTGGCGAAAATCGCTGTGGTTGCTGGGCACGATGCGTTCGCTGCTTTGGGTTTGGGCGCGTTGCATGGCTTGGGCGATTAAGTCGGCGGGGTTGAAGCTGGGGGCTTTTTCAGGCTGCGTTGGGTTGGGGCTGAGCTTGGCTTGGTAGGCGGCAGCTTTTTGTTTGCGCTCGGCTTCTATGCGTTGTTTGCGTGCGATTTGGTTTTCGTAGCGCGCTTGGGCGTGTTGGGCAGCCTGAAAACGCTCGGCAGCTTGCGGCTCGCGGGTTAATACGCGCGCTTGCGGCAGATGTTGGGCGGCGGTGGGTTGCATATAGATGCAGTCCACGGGGCAGGGGGCAACGCATAAGCCGCAGCCTGTGCATTCGTCTGCCAACACGGTGTGCATTTGCTTGGACGCGCCCATGATGGCATCCACGGGGCAGGCGCGGATGCAGGCGGTGCAGCCGATGCAGATGGCTTCGTCTATCCATGCCAGCGCAGGGGCTTGGGTTTTGGCGGGGGGGATTTCAGGCTGCCCTAAAAGCTCGGCGAGATCGTGGATAACAATGGCGCCGCCTGGGGCGCATAGGTTGATAGGGGCTTGGTTTTCGCTGATGGCTTGGGCGTAGGGCAGGCAGCCTGAAAAGCCGCATTCGCGGCATTGGGTTTGCGGGAGTAGGGCGTTGATTTGGGCGGCGGTGGGCATGGTGTTGTGGTGGGGTGTTTCGTGGTTAATG
>CAUSAW010000106.1:0-6180 GCA_963529725.1 uncultured Kingella sp.
CGAACCCTTTGCGCATGCTGGGCGATATGTTGGCAGGTCGCACCCAAACAGGTGGCAGAATTGTGTTATCAGGCATTCTGGAAGAACAAATTGATGAGATGAGCGCGATTTATGCGCAATGGTTTGACCTTGCGCCAGCTATTGTAAACAACGGCTGGGCGTGCATTACTGGCGTAAAACGCTGAATAAACAATAGAGTACATTATGAGCGAAGTTAAAGTTAAATGCCCCAAATGTAGCCACACTTCCGTGTTGGATAGTGCCGATTTGAACCGCACGCAAGGTCGTGCCGTTTGTTCGTCTTGTAGCCATATTTTTCAACTGGTGAAAAAAAGCAAAAAAGCGCAGCCCAACTCAGCCAAGCCAAGCGACAAAGCCGCGCCACAAGCCAACGCTTCTAAACCCGCTCAACCCAAAAAAGAAGCAGCCAAAAAAGCGCCATTGGAAGGCGAAGTGTTAGCCAAAGAAAAAACCGATGCCGATAAACTGCGCGAACAAACCGCTCAATCATTGGATCATTTCTTTAACAACGTGCGGGCGAAAAAAGAAACTGGCTCGCCCAAAGTTGCCAAAACCGTTCACGAAATCAGCAAGCAACATCACGAGCAGCGCCCGTTGAAATATCGCGTTCCTCGCGCCAATGGTGTTGCGCATACCTTTGCCGAAGTGGGCAATAACACCGCCTTTTCTCTGCTTGACCGCGATAGCATCAGCAGCCAACTTCCCCAAATCGCCATGAAACCTGCCGTAAAAAACAACAAAACCACCGCCGTGAGCGAAATGCGCACCGATGGTCAGCAAAACAACATCACCATCCACACCGATAGCCTTGTGTTCACCTTGCTAGGCGATGGACAAGGCAACACCAGCATGGCACCCGTTGCCGCACCCAATGCGCTTGCGCTGGGCAATCATGCGCCCACCATTCCGCCAACGCAAAACGATGTTGCGCTTTCGCCCAGCGGCGAATTCAACTGGATGGCGGCTTCCATTGCTGCGCTGATGGTGTTGATTATGCAGCTGTTTTATTGGGTGCTGGATATTCGCTAACCCCAAAAAGATTAAAGGCAGCCTGAAATCGGTTTTCAGGCTGCTTATTTGCTATTGCCCTACCCTTTTCAGGCTGCCTTATGACTGCTCGCAAACGTTATCTGATTCTAACTATTCTGTTTTCATTACTTTTTATCGCCCTGTTGCTGATGGGCAGTTATTTGATTCGCATCGGCAGCAAGCAATTTGGCGTGGCTGCGCTTTTGTTTTCTTTTGGCGCGGTGATGGGGCAATTCACCAGCCTTGCGCTGTATATCCGCCAAGTTGCGCGTGAACAACTTGCCAAGCAAAACGCCAACAATAAGGCAGCCTGAAAACGCATTGGGCAAGTTCAACGGCGTTTCAGGCTGCCTATCTTATTTTCAAGCGAAGAAAACCATGTTCTCCCAAATCGTTCTTGCCAGCAACAATGCGGGCAAACTGCGCGAATTTTCCGCCCTATTTGCCGCGCAACACATCCAAATTCTGCCGCAATCCGCGTTCAACACACCCGAATGCGCTGAGCCTTATAGCACTTTCGTTGAAAACGCGCTTGCCAAAGCCCGCCACGCCAGCCAACACAGTGGACTTCCTGCCTTGGCGGACGACAGCGGCATCTGCATCAACGCGCTGGCCGGTGCACCTGGCGTGCATTCGGCGCGATACGCGGGCGACAATCCCAAATCCGATGCCGCCAACAATGCCAAAGTGTCTGCCGAACTGGCTTTGCACGCGGATAAATCTTGCTACTACGTTTGCGTGTTGGTGTTTGTGCGCCATCCCGACGACCCGCAACCCATCATTGCCGAAGGCATCTGGCGCGGGCAATGGCAGCCTGAAAGCGCAGGCGAACACGGCTTTGGCTACGACCCGCATTTTTATTTGCCCGAATACAGCTGCACCGCTGCGCAACTTGCGCCAGAAACCAAAAACCAAATCAGCCACCGCGCCCAGGCGCTGCGTATTTTGTTAGAGAAAATTCAGGCTGCCTGCGCGGCATAACGAAGCGACCCTGCCCAAACACAAAAGCCATTCATTGAACGAATGGCTTTTTTGCGGACAAGGTTGATCGCGCAGCAAACAATTGATTTTCAGGCTGCCTTTGCATGGCTGAAAGGCAGCCTGAAACACTGGGGCTACTGCAATCCAAAGAGTGGGTATGGCGGCGATACGCCATGTTCTGGCTCAAACTACGCTAATGCTTGATGTAGCCTGGAAACAGGATGGTTCGTTTTCAGGCTGCTTTTGTTTGGCGAATATCAGTAAACATAGGCAGCCTGAAAAGGCGAAATGCGCGGCATGGTCTTGTGTGTCTTTATGCTGAACGATTTTTCAGGCTGCCATGTTCACAGGATAAGGCAGCCTGAAATCCAAAATGGAGTGGAGAATTGTTGCCAAATGGCGTGCTTAATATGGGCTAACGAGTGGGCAAGATGTTTGCGCGCCGCCAACATGCCATGTATTGCATTAGCAAAAATTTCAGGCTGCCTTTGTCGGGGAAAACAAAGGCAGCCTGAAAAGGCAAACAGCTAATCAGCGCAGCATTTCTCTGCGCACTATTTATCCCCCATCGCCATCAAGCTAGCGTTACCCCCTGCGGCGGTGGTGTTTTCGCTGCATGAGATTTCGTGGTAAAGCTGCAAGGTGTTGAGCGTTTCGCGGGCATCGATCAGGCGGACGATGGCGCCTTCTCGTGCGGCGAGCGCTTGCTTGGTGGCAATTGGCAATGCTTCTAGCGCGACAACGGCGTCTATATCGGCGGATTGCTCGGGCGTTCCATCCACGCGCAGGTAGGCGATGAATTGGCTGGCGTAGGCGGCCAGCGGATGCTCGGGGCTGACAACCACCACGCTGCCCATCGCGCTGATTTCGGCAAGCACGGCAACGGCTTGGGCGAGTGTACCGCCGTAGAGCCAAACAGCAGCGGGGTTGCGCCATGAGAGAATATTGGTTTCTCCCGTGCAGCTGGGCAGTTCTAGGCTGCTGTCGGCAAGGCTGAACACGCGCGCGGTGCCGAGCGTTTCGGCGATTTGGCGTTTTTCAGGCTGCGTGAGCGGCAGTTGCGGCAGCATATCTTGGATGGTGTACAGCACGTCTTCGTCGGCAAAACCTTGTTCGTTGGTGGGGGAAATCCAGTTTTTCAGGCTGCTGAGCCGTTGCAAATAGAACGGCCCGCCTGCTTTGGGCCCTGTGCCCGATAAGCCGTGCCCACCGAAGGGTTGCACGCCGACCACCGCGCCAACGATATTGCGGTTCACATACACATTGCCTGCTTCCACGCGGCGGCGGATTTGGTTGATGCGGCTGTCTATGCGGCTGTGGATGCCGTGGGTGAGCGCGTAGCCTGTGCGGTTGATGTGTTCAACCAGTTGGTCTAGCTCTTCGCTGCGGTAGCGGACAACGTGTAGCACAGGGCCAAACACTTCGCGTTTGAGTTCGCTCAAATCGTTGAGTTCAAACAAGATGGGGGCAACGAATGTGCCGCGCTCGGCGGTTTCAGGCTGCATTTTGACTTCGTGATACGACTTCGCCACGCTTTTCATTTTTTCAATGTGAGCAAGCAGGTTGGCTTGGGCTTCGCCATCGATAACGGGCCCGATGTCGGTTTCCAGCAGCACGGGGTTGCCTACGTTAAGCTCGTCCATCGCACCTTTAATCATGACGAGCGTTTTGTCGGCGATGCTGTCTTGCAGGCAGAGGATGCGCAGCGCGGAGCAGCGTTGTCCTGCGCTGTCAAAGGCGGAATTGATAACATCGGCGACCACTTGCTCGGGCAGGGCGGTGCTGTCCACAATCATGGCGTTTTGCCCGCCTGTTTCGGCAATCAGCACGGGGTAGTCTTCGCGCTGGGCAAGGGTGCGGTTGATGAGCTGGGCAACTTCGGTTGAGCCTGTGAAGATGACCCCTGCGATGCGCGGGTCTTGGGTGAGCGTTGCGCCCACGTCGCCCGCGCCCAGCACGAGCTGCAAGGCGATGGCGGGGATGCCTGCTTGGTGCATCAGTTGCACGGCGTAGTGGGCGATTAGGCTGGTTTGCTCGGCGGGCTTGGCGACTACGGTGTTGCCTGCTGCCAGCGCGGCGATGGTTTCGCCGGTGAAGATGGCGAGTGGGAAGTTCCACGGGCTGATGGTAACCATCACGCCTTTGCCGCTGGCGTGGTTGGCTAGGGTGTGCTCGGCTTCGTGGGCGTAATAGCGGCAGAAGTCCACGGCTTCACGCACTTCGGCAAGGGCGTTGGCAAGCGTTTTGCCTGCTTCGCGCACGGCGAGCATCATCAGCGTGGGGGCGTGTTGTTCCAACAGGTCGGCAAAGCGTTTCAGGCTGCCTGCGCGCTCGGCGGCGGGGGTGGCGGCCCATTGGGTTTGCGCGGCAAGGGCGGCATCAATGGCGGCGGTAGCGGTGGACGCGTTGGCAAAGGTTACGCTGCCGACTATATCGCTGTGGTCGGCGGGGTTTAGCACGCTTTGGGCTTCGCCTTCGGTGATGGGCTTGCCGTTAATCAACGAGGTGGCGGCGTAGCTTTGGGCGCAGGCATCTTTCAGGCTGCCTTCTAGCTGTTGCAGTTCTATTTCGTTGGCAAAGTCTATGCCGCGCGAGTTTTTGCGGGCTTCGCCGTATAGGTTTTCAGGCTGCGGTAGGTGGCTGTTGGCTTGGATGCCGTCTTGTTCAATGGTTTCAAATGGACTGCGGATGAGTTCGTCTAGGCTGATGTGTTCATCAACAATTTGGCTGACGAACGATGTGTTCGCGCCGTTTTCTAGCAGGCGGCGCACCAAATAGGCGAGCAGGGTTTCGTGTGTGCCAACGGGGGCATACATACGGCAGCGTCTGCCTAGGTTTTGTTCGCCGACCACTTGGTCGTATAGGGTTTCGCCCATGCCGTATAGGCATTGGTGTTCAAAGTCTTTGCCTTGCCCCATTTGGTAGATGGCGGCAAGGGTATAGGCGTTGTGGGTGGCAAATTGGGGGAAGATGGCATCTTGCGCATCCAGCAGCTTGCGGGCGCAGGCGAGATAGGAGATGTCGGTATGGACTTTGCGGGTGTAAACGGGGTAGCCGTTTAGCCCTTCTACTTGCGCCCATTTGATTTCGCTGTCCCAATACGCGCCTTTAACGAGACGCACCATCAGGCGTTGCTTGTGTTGGCGGGCAAGGTCTATCAGGTAGTCAATCACAAAGGGGCAGCGTTTTTGGTAGGCTTGCACCACCAAGCCAATGCCGTTGTAGCCTGCTAAATCGGGGTCAGCAACCAGCGCGGCAACTAGGTCTAGCGAGAGTTCTAGGCGGTTGGCTTCTTCGGCATCAATGTTGAGCCCGATGTCGTATTGTTTGGCGAGAATGAACAATTGTTTGAGCTTGGGCAACAGTTCGCTCATCACGCGACTGTGTTGGGCGCGAACATAACGGGGGTGGATGGCGGAGAGTTTGACGGAGATGCCGTTGCCGTCATACACGCCTGCGCCTTGGGCATCTTTGCCGATGGCGTGGATGGCGTTCACATAGTCTTGGTAATAGCGTTCGGCATCGGCGGCGGTCATGGCGGCTTCGCCGAGCATATCAAAGGAATAGCGGTAGCCCATTTTTTCGCGCTCTTTGCCGTTGGCAAGGGCTTCTTCTATGGTTTGCCCGCTGACGAATTGTTTGCCCATTAGGCGCATGCCGTAGTCCATGCTTTTGCGGATAAGGGGGGCGCCGCCTTTGGCTAATACACTTTTCAGGCTGCCTGCTAGGGTGTCGCTGCTGTGGGATGTGAGTTTGCCTGTGAGCAGCAAGCCCCATGCGGATGCGTTGACAAACAGCGATGGGCTGTTACCCAGATGGGATTGCCAGTTGCCGCCTGAAAGTTTGTCTTGGATGAGTTCGTTGCGGGTGGCGGCATCGGGCACACGCAGCAGGGCTTCGGCAAGGCACATCAGGGCGATGCCTTCGGCGCTGGATAGGGAAAACTCGTGCATCAGGGCATCTACGCCGTTAGCTTTGGTGCGGTTGGCACGCACTTGGGTTACCAGTTTGCGGGCAAGCTCGCTGGCGGCGGCGCGTTCGGCTTCGGTCATTTGGGCGCGTTGCAGCATATCGGTTACGGCTTCGGTTTCGTCGCGGCGATAGGCTTGGGTGATGGCTTGGCGCAGGGGGGATTGGGTGGGGTGGGCG
>CAUSAW010000107.1:0-6133 GCA_963529725.1 uncultured Kingella sp.
TATTCCCTGCGCGCCCGCAACAACGAATTTGCCAAACTGGACGTGCTGCAACAAGGCATCAGCGAAGCCCACGCGCGCGGCAAAAAATTCTACCTCACCGTGAACACCCTGCCGCACAACAGCAAGCTCAAAACCTTCCATGCCGACATGCAGCCCCTCATCGCCATGAAGCCCGACGCGCTCATCATGGCCGACCCCGGCCTGATTATGGAAGTGCGCGACAAATACCCCGACATGCCCGTGCACCTGTCCGTGCAGGCCAACACCACCAACTATTGGGGCGTGAAATTCTGGCAAAACATCGGCGTGGAACGCATCATCCTGTCGCGCGAATTGAGCATGGACGAAATCGCCGAAATCCGCCAAGAATGCCCCGACATCGAACTGGAAGTATTCGTGCACGGCGCATTGTGCATCGCCTATTCCGGCCGCTGCCTGCTTTCGGGCTACTTCAACCACCGCGACCCCAACCAAGGCACCTGCACCAACTCCTGCCGCTGGGACTACAAAGTCCACGACACCGAAACGGACGAAATGGGCGACGTGAAATCATTGAGCGGCTTCAATTTTCAGGCTGCCCAAGAAGAAGCCAACGCCGCCTTTGAAGGCATCAACGGCCAGCAGCGCCACCCCGCCGCCAACAAAGTTTTCCTGATTGAAGAGAGCAACCGCCCTGGCGAACTCATGCCGATTATGGAAGACGAGCACGGCACCTACATCATGAATTCCAAAGACCTGCGTGCCATTGAACAAGTCGCCAAACTTGCCGAAATCGGCGTGGACAGCCTGAAAGTGGAAGGCCGCACCAAATCCGTGTATTACGTCGCCCGCGTCGCCCAGTCCTACCGCAAAGCAATTGACGACGCCGTGGCAGGCAAGCCGTTTGATTACAGCCTGCTCGCCGAACTGGAAGGCTTGGCCAACCGCGGCTACACCAGCGGCTTTTTGGAACGCCACCAAACGCAGGAATACCAAAATTATCTTTACGGGCATTCCATCGCCAAGCAAAGCCAGTTTGTCGGGCAAATCCGCGAAGTGGATGCGGACGGCTGGGCGACAGTGGATGTGAAAAACCGCTTTGCGCTGGGCGACACACTGGAAATCATCCATCCGCGCGGCAATCAGCTTATCGTGTTAGACCAAATGAAGCGCAAAAATGAGTTTGTAGACGTGGCGGCGGGCAATGGCATTCAGGTGAAAATCCCGAATATGCACGGGCGTGAGAAGGCGCTGGTGGCGCGGGTGATTCAGAACGACGGCGGCATTTCTGTATCAACATCAACAGGCGGCTGCGGCGGATAAAGCCGTGTGAAAAAAGGCAGCCTGAAAGCGTGAAATATCGTTTTCAGGCTGCCTTTTCATCCACCCCCAAAGGCAGCCTGAAAAGCGCCCCCACTCTTTGCCCACGCCCGCCCCATAGTATAAAATCCGCCTTCCCCAAAACCAGCCCCACCCCATTTTCAGGCTGCCTCATTCTCATTCACATCCCCCAACCCAACCACCATGCGCCTCCCCAAAATCCCCTCCCGCCAAGATCCCCGCTGGGCAGTACTCGGCTTGCAACTCACCTTCCTCACCTTTGGCATCCTGTTCTGGGGCTTCAACCGCAGCCCGTGGCAAATCGCCGCCATCGTCGCCACCTCCGTGCTCACCGATTTAACCCTGCACACCATCCTGCGCCGCACCACGCCGCTGTTCCCGCTCAGCGCGGCGATTACAGGCACCAGCCTATCCATGCTCACCAATTTCGCGCATGGCATTTGGTTTGCGCTGCTGCCGCCGTTTTTCGCCATCGCGTCCAAATATTTGTTCACAGTAAACGGCAAGCATATTTACAACCCATCGCTGTTTGGCATTGTTGCCGCGCTGTTTTTTGGTGGCGGCATGATAACGCCATCGCCTGCTTATCAATGGGGCGGCTCGGGCGTGGTTGCCTTTTTTGTTGCCACCGCCGCCATCATGCTGGTGCGCGTGAACATCCACCGCGCATGGCTGATTGGCTCGTTTTTGCTGTTCTACGCCGCCCAAGTGGGCTTGCGCGCCTATATTCTGCGCCACCACATTCCTGCCGAAACGCTGTTTATGGGCGCGTTTACATCGCCCGCGTTTTATCTGTTTGTGTTCTTTATGTTGCCCGACCCGCCCACGTCGCCCAGCAGCAAAAAAGGGCAAATCGGCATGGCGGCGATGATTGTGTTGGTGGATTTAGTCCTGCACAAATTCCAACAATTCTCCACCCTGTTCTACGCAGGCTTTGCCTATTTCACCCTGCGCGGCATTTACCTTTTCTGGCAAACGCGCCAGCAAATCAACTGGCGCAACGCCATCCAAACCCATTTTCAGGCTGCCTTAGCCATCGCCATCATCGGCGCGGCGGGCTTAGGCGCGTATAAAGCCAGCCATTCCTTTGCAAACAGCCAAGACATCGGCTTTAAGCTGGTGCAAATTCCTGCCAGCCAAAGCGGTTTAACTGGCGCGCAAGGCGATATTTTGGAGCGCACCGACCCGCAAATGCGCCACGTTGCCAAATGGCTGCTTTCGGTGGGCGATGCAGGCGCGGTGGCGGATGTAAACCAAGACGGCTTGCCCGATATTTTTCTCACCCAGCCGCTTAAAGCCGAAGCCGACCGCGCCCAGTTATACATCAACAAAGGCAATTTCCAATTTGAAAAATTCCCCCTGCCGCAGCTAGACCCTAACCGCAGGCAGCCTGAAACCCACGGGCTGATTGCTTCTGCCACATGGCTGGATTTTGACAACGACGGCGACCAAGACTTGCTGCTGGGCGTAGGCTTTGGCAAAGGCATTCTGCTGCGCAACGAGCTGGCGCAAACAGGCAAACTCGGCTTCACTTCCATCGCCGAACAAGCAGGCATCGCCCCCTATCAAATCAGCACCGCTGCCAATGTGCTGGACTACAACCAAGACGGGCTGGACGACATCATCATCGGTAACGTGATGCAACGCTATCTGCCCGATTACGACACCCCGCAGCCGTATAACATTTTCAGGCTGCCTAAACCGCAATACGCAGGCGACAGGCGGATGTTTAACGTGATGCACCGCTCGTGGCACAACGCCGATAATGCCGATGAAAACTGGCTCTATCAAAACATGGGCAACGGCACATTCCAGCTCGTCCCCGCCGCCCAAAGCGGCTTGCAAGGCAAGCATTGGACGATGGCGATTGGCGCAGGCGACCTAAACGCCGACGGCTACCCCGATCTCTACATCGCCAACGACTTTGGCCCAGACGAACTCTACATCAACCGCCAAGGCAAAGGCTTCCAAGCCATACGCGGCGCATTTGTTGGCAGCATCGGGCGCGACACCTACAAAGGCATGAACGCCACCATCGGCGATGTAACAGGCGATGGCAAGCCCGATATTCACGTTTCCAATGTGCACGAAAAACTGCAAGCCGAAGGCAGCCTGCTGTGGGTAAACCAAAGCCAAGCAGGGCAAGCCGATGCCGCCATGTTCCAAGACCAAGCCGCCAAGCGCAACGCGCTCAACGAACAACGCTTCGGCTGGGGCGCAACCTACGCCGACTTCAACCGCGACGGCAAGCTAGACATGGCGCAAGCCAACGGCATGGCAGACGATGCCTACGACAAAAAAGAAGCCCAATGCCCCGACTATTGGTATTGGAACGCCCAAATCGCCCTAACCAACCCCGATGTGCACGGCTACGCCGACCGCTGGGCAGACGTGCGCGGACGCTGCGTATTTGGCAACGAAGCCAACAGGCTCTATCTCAACCAAGGCGACTACTTTATTGATGTCGCCAAACAAGCAGGCGCAGACTACACAGGCACATCGCGCGGCATGATACACGCCGATTTTGACAACGACGGCGACCCCGACCTACTGGTAACCCACATGACCGCTGCTCCCACGCTCTACCGCAACGACAGCCAAAGCGCCGCATGGCTCGGGCTAGACCTAGTGGGCAACGGCAAAACCTGCGCCCGCAACGCCTACCACAGCAAAGTCATCGCCTACCCCGCCAACCAGCCGCCCATCGCCCGCGAAGTCTATGCCAACAACGGACTGGCTGCCCAAAGCGACCGCCGCATCCTGTTTGGCTTAGGCAGCCTGAAAACGAGTGCCAGCGAAGCCAAAACACAAAAAATCCGCATCCAAATCCAATGGTGCGGACACGGCAAAGCGCAAGAGATGGAACTGGAAACGGGGAAATATCATCGGCTAGAACAACCCTAGGTTTACAGCCGTAGGTTTATCGCCGTAGGTTTGCCCCGTTGTAAGGCGTGTGGCTTTGCCACGCACCGTTTAGCGAACGCCGCCAAACTCCTTTTCAGGCTGCCTATCGCGCAACTACGTCTGTCCCTCGAATCACGCACCATGCTAACGGCAGCCTGAAACACAGTTCAGCATAACCAATACCCTTTTCAGGCTGCCTCAACCACCACCCAATCGAGAAACCAACCATGCCCACCCTTGCCCTGCGCCACCGCATCTACCAAGAATGCGCCGCTTTTTTAACCGCCTACCGCAATAATGACCTGCCGAAATTAGCACGCCACTACGGCTTGCCCACCAACATCGTGCGCGAATGGGACGAACAGCTTGATTTTGTTGGCAACAAAGCCACGCTGCACCTATTTGCCGAAACCAAAATCAACAGCAATTTAAACGGCGACCCCTATTTAACGATTGACGAAGTGGACGGCGATTATTTGATTGAATGCGTGGTGCTGGATGAGCAAAACTGCCCGTTTTATCTGCTTGCCGAATACAATCGCCAAACCGATGGCAGCTATCAATTTGAATTTCGTTCGTTTGATATTTAAGGCAGCCTGAAAACGCTGTTTACCCCCAAGATTTGACTTTTCAGGCTGCCTCACTCCCCCCAAAACACACCATGAACACAAACACCCAAGAACCCCGCCCCCACCTCCGCTTCTGCCTCGCCACCCTCGCCCTCGCCCCCATCCTGTTCACCGCGCTGCACGACACCCTCGCCCTGCTGCTCAACCGCCCCACCGCCATCCTCTATACCACCCAACACCAGCAACGCCAATGGCTCGCATGGGACGAACAATTCCTTTTCGCCCTGTTCATCATCTATCTGCTCAACGCCATCATCGCCTTTATCCTCGCCCGCGCCGCGCAGCAAAAAATGATGCGCCGCCAAATCCACTACGCTCTCTACCTTGCAGGCAGCGGCACCCTGCTCGCATGGCTATTTGGCGCCGCACTTGCCGCCGCCACAGGGCTAGGCGCACGCGCCGCCAACGGCGCATGGCTGTTAATCTACGCCGCCACCATCCTTATCATCGCGCTTGCCACCCTGCCCAAACAACTCACCCGCGCCCCCGTGCAAACCATCACGTTCCACAAAACCATCCGCCGCAAGCCCAAATGATTTTCAGGCTGCCTCAATGGGGCAGCGGCTCGTTGCCAATAAGCATCTAACCTGTCTTCAAACTGCTTAATCCATCACAAACGTTTGATGCTGCTGCCTCTCCCCTACGTCGAGCCGAACGCAGCATCCTTTTTTCGGGAAAAAGCGTGCGCTTGTCCGACGGCGCACGAAGTGCGACTAGTTCGCACGCGCCGAAAAAAGGATGCAGCCTTCGGGAAGTACCTGCACGTCGGGGTCGCCTTTCTTTGCTTACTTTCTTTGGCGAAGCAAAGAAAGTAAGTCGCCTGCGCCGCGATAAGGCGCAAAGGTCAATCCATCAGAAACATTAACCGAAGCACTGCCAACGCCATTTGAGCGTCGCCAAACTTCATTTCAGGCTGCCTCATCCCTATATTCCAAAAGGCAGCCTGAAACCCACCTCATCCACAACGCCCACCCCAACACCATGCCCACCCTCCCCTCCCTCCTCGCCCCCGCCCACACCGCCTACCAAACCGCCCTGCGCCGCCCCCAGCACACCCAAGCCCAAATCCTGCACACCATCCTGCGCAGCAATCAACACAGCCAATTCGGACAACAACACAACTTCGCCCAAATCCGCAGCCCCGAAGACTACGCCCAGCGCGTGCCCATCCAAAGCTACGAAACCCTCGCCCCCCTTATCGCACGCCATGCCCACGGCGAGCGCAATCTGCTCACCAGTAGCCCCATCATCCAATTTGAAGAAACAGGCGGCTCCACCGC
>CAUSAW010000108.1:0-6099 GCA_963529725.1 uncultured Kingella sp.
CGTTTCGATGTTGTGTGTGAGCAAAAGCGTCTGCGCGCCCATGCGTGCGGCGGCAAGCGCGGCTTCCGTGCCTGCGTGACCGCCGCCGACGATGATCACGTCGTAGGTTTTGGGGTAGATGATGGGTGTGGTCATATTGTGCTTTCGGTTGGGTTTCAGGCTGCCTCAATCATCGCAGGCAGCCTGAAAAGCTAAAAAATAGGAATAAGATTGCTTGGGCGTGGCACAAAATTTTCAGGCTGCCTTATCACTGCATCAAAAGGCAGCCTGAAAACCGTTTAAGGCATTGCATCAGCCATGCGGAACGCCTTTTAGCCCTTGGCGGATAATCAGATGCGCAGGCATCATCAGCGCGTCAATCGTAACAGTAAATGGCGTAAGCATAACCGCAGCGGCTTTGGCGGCGGCGTGCGATTTGCTCGGGCGTTCGTGGGTAACATTGATCGGGGGTATTCATTTTTTTCATACCGGGTATGCGGTAATCCGTATCGGCTTGGGCGGCGTAATAACGCCCCGAATAGGTGAAATAAAACCTTGCCCGCTCGTTGGTAGATACGATACAGATGCAATCCTTAATGTTTTACTTAAGGTTTTGCAGGTCGGCTGCCATTTCAGAAGCAATGCGCGGATTTTTCGTTTCTCACGACAAAAATGCCCTAACCTTCCCGTCATAACCAACGGTTAGATTGTTGATTTGCAATGCTGTCTCGGGATATTTCGTCGTCCATTTGTCCAATAGGGCAAAAATCTGTTCCTGATGGGTTCGGATGATTTCTTTGTCGGGCGACAGCACAAAATGATGCTTGTCGGTAATCAAAACCAGTTCTTTTTTGCCGTTCAAGCCCATGTAGTTCAGCGTTTCGGTTGTTTCAACGGATTTATGCGGTTTTCGTTTCACTGAGCAGTTGGTGGGTGAAGCAGCCGCTCAAAAGCAAGGCGGCCAACGCAATCGCGGCAAGGCGGGGTTTCGCTTGCATGGTTGTTCTCCCGATGATTTAAACCGCGCGGATTTTACGCGTTTTCAGGCAGCCTGAAACGGATTCAAAGCAAACGATTATACGCAGTTTTAAAACGGTTTTCAGGCTGCATCCAAGGGCAATCATCAGGCTTTTTTCGCAACAGCTACCGCCCTGAATGTAAACAATTATTTCATGTGGTATTTTTATCAACAAAGTTCACACAATTTGAAAAATATAATAAGAAAACCACAAGATTCAGGTAAAATGAGCGTTTCATCACATGGCTGAATTTTTTCGCCATTTTCCTTTCTTAAAACGGAGTAACCATCGTGTTAAAACACACTCTATTATCATTGGTATTGGCTGCAAGCCTCACTGGCTGCGTAACCTACGGCACACAACACTTCAACCCAACGCCTGAGCAATCTGCTGCCATGGAAGCAGATTCTCGCGCTGTGCAAGCAGCTGAACGCGCAGAACGCCGCGAGCGCCGTGCAGAACGCCGCGAAGAAATGATGGATGAAGCCGATGCCATCAACCGCGCTTACGGCAATCGTAAAGTGTACATCGTTCACTAATTTTTAATCTTTTGGAGCTTATGCCATGAAAAACAACATTCTATTTTTGGTTTTAACTGCGTTCATCGCAACAGGCTGCACCACCAGCGGCAGCTCTGTGGGCGATATGGCAATTGGTAGCGACTCTGCCGCCATCAAAGCTGGTCGCAACCGCAAAGAAGCGCAACTTTCTCGCGCCGAGTTGGAACAACACCGCCGCCAACGTGCCAACGTGTCTGAAGAATTGGCTTTGGAGCGCGAAAAACGTGCTAACAAACGCGATCAAATCAATGGCGCAATGGGCACAGCCGCTGGCGCAGTGGGCTTGATTGGCGGTATCGCTGCTACTGCGGGCATGATTAAATCCATCTTCTAATTTAATCTAACTGCGCAAGATAAAGGCAGCCTGAAAGCCATGTAATCGGTTTTCAGGCTGCCTTTTGTTGTGGGTGCAGGTAAAACGATAAGCCGGGTTCTGTCGTTGAACAGCCATTCATCTAGACTTTGCGTTGCCACAAAGTTCAAGCAACCTACCCGAACGCTCGGCGAGCAGCGTCAATGCGTTCTGTTTGGTCTTGCTACCAATGGGGTTTAGCCTGCTGCGCGTTGTTACCAACGGCACGGTGCGCTCTTACCGCACCTTTTCACCCTTGCCTGTGCGCGTTGCGCCATCGGCGGTCTTGCTCTCTGCGCCACTTTCCGTCGTGTTACCACGCCCAGCCGTTAGCTGGCATTGTGCTCTGTGTAGCCCGGACTTTCCTCCCCGTGTTGCCACGCGGCGGCTGTCTGTTTTGCCTGCGCGGCCGATTATACAAGGTTTCGCTGGTTTCAGGCAGCCTGAAAAGCGCGGCAAAGCCCGAACCGCGAAATCATTGCGCCGACCTTGATGGCTGGGCTACAATCCGCCATCTTGTTCTGCCAATTCATCCCGCCAACGGGCCAGCGTGGTTTTCAGGCTGCCTTAATTTTTTAACCTTTATTGGACGGCTGTCCAACCGCTTTTATGTCGCTTGATTTTTCTTCTTCCCAACAATTTATCCGCGCGGCGGAAAGACTTTACCCGCAGCTGGGCTATCAAAAATTATCGGTGCGCGCGTTGGCTGCCCAAGCGCAACTCAGCTCGGGGCTGTTTCATCATTTGTTTGCCAACAAGGATGATTTTATGGCGCAGGTGTTCGCGCAGCATTTCCAGCGCGCGTTTGGCTGGCTGGCACCCGAGTTTGCCGCCGATGCGCCGCCGATGGAGCGTTTGCGCCGCTTGTATTTTCAGGCTGCCTTATCGTTGCGCGCAGAGGTGCCGTGGATAACGCGGATGCTGATTGACAGCGCGGATAATGTGGAAATGGCGCAAAAAAGCGTGCAGGAATTGGTGTTGCGCGAGTTTCGTCTGGTGCGGCAAATCGTGGGCGAAATTGCGCCGCAGATGTCGGACGAGCAGGCGATTCATGCGATTAGCCAGTTGCAAACCAGCATTTTGCTGCCGATTTTGGCGGCGAATACGTTTAGCCGCATTCGGGTGATGCCTGATGAATTGCGCCGGCCGATTTTGCAGCAGCTAACTGATGAGGCGCTGGCGCAGCGTGTGGATTGGATGATAAAGGCTTTGTTTAGTGCAAAGGAAACGCAATGAAAAAATGGATTATTCCGGTGGTGATTGTGGCTGCGGGCGCGGCGGGTTTTGCGGTTTACCAAAAGCAGCATGCCGATAGGCAGCCTGAAAACATTATCGCCTCCAACGGGCGCTTGGAATTGGAGCGCATTGATGTCGCCACCCTGTATGCAGGGCGGGTGAAAAGCATGAATGTGGACGAGGGCAGCGAGGTGAAGGCGGGGGATGTGTTGGCGGAATTGTCGTCGGATACGACTTCCGGCCGCGTGGAGGAGGCGCAGGCGGGCGAATTGGCGGCGAAAGAGATGGTGCAGCGGGCGCAAGCGGGCGTGAAACAGGCGCAGGAAGCGGTGGCACGGGCGGATGCGCAGATTGCGGCGCAGTTGCAGCAGCAAAAATTGGCGCAGATGGAATTGGACAACGCGGGCAAGATGCAAAGCGAGGATTTGGTTTCGCCCGTGGAAACGCAGCGTCGCCGTTCGCAACGCGATGGCGCGGCGGCGGCGGTGAAAGCGGCGCAGGCGGCGAAAGCGGAAGCCTTGGCGGCGGTGCGGCAGGCGCAGGCGCAAGTGGCGGAAGCGCAAGCGGGCGTGTCTGCGCGGCAGGCGCAGCTTAAATTGGCGCAGTCTGCCAACAACGATATGCAAATCACCAGCCCGAAAGACGGCGTGGTGGAATACAAAATCGCGCAAGTGGGCAATGTGGTGGGCTCGGGTAGCAAGGTGGTGAGCCTGCTGGATTTCAGCGATGCGAGCATGGCGGTTTTCTTGCCCACGGCGCAAGTAGGCAGCCTGAAAGTGGGCGACGAGGCGCGGATTAAGCTGGACGGCTTGGATGCGGTGTTCCCCGCCCAAATCAGCTTTATCGCCACCGAAGCGCAGTTCACGCCAAAAAATGTGGAAACGGCAACCGAACGGGCGAAGCTGATGTTTAAAGTGAAACTGCGCATTCCGAAAGAAACGGCGTTGCAATATAAAGGTTTGCTTAAAGGCGGCATGGTGGGCAATGGCTATGTGCGCACCAATGGGCAGCAGGCTTGGTCGGCAGATTTGGCGGTGAAGTTGCCGAAGTTTTAATTTGAGCTACGCGCTTGCCGTGGCGCAATCCGCCATAAAAGGCAGCCTGAAAACGGGAAAATCCATTTTCAGGCTGCCTTTGTTTACAGCTAGGGCTTTCAATTTTCAGGCTGCCTCTTTATCCGCAAAAGGCAGCCTAAAAACCTTGCCGCGCCATTTATCCCTTAGCGCACATTGGCTTGGATAACCTCCGCGCCGCCTTCCTTGGCGAGTATCAACAAATCGGCATAGCGGTGGGCAAACAAGCCATTTTCCACCACGCCCGTGATGCTGTTGAGCGCGTCTTCCATTTTCATCGGCTCGGAAAGGTCTAGCCCGTGCACATCCAAAATCTCGTTGCCATGCAAGGTTTTGCAGCCAATGCGCAATTCAGGCTGCCCACCCAGTTTAACAATCTCGCGCGCCACCATAGAACGCGCCATCGGAATCACTTCCACTGGCAAGGGAAATTTGCCCAGCTTGCTCACATATTTGCTCTCATCGGCAATGCAAATAAATTGCTCAGACAGCGTGGCAACGATTTTTTCAGGCAGCAACGCCGCGCCGCCGCCTTTAATCATCTGCATCATGTGGTTGATTTCGTCTGCGCCGTCAATATAAATGCCCAGCCGCGTTACTTCATTGGGCTGAATTTGCGGGATTTCATATTTCGCCATCAGCTCCGCGCTTTTAACAGACGTGGTTACCGCGCCCTTGATTTTCTTGCCGCTTTGCCCGAGCGCTTCAATAAAAAAATTCACCGTGCTGCCCGTGCCGATGCCGATGTATTCATTTTCAGGCACAAATTCCACCGCCTTGGCAG
This sequence comes from uncultured Kingella sp., assembly GCA_963529725.1. Classification (GTDB taxonomy): domain Bacteria; phylum Pseudomonadota; class Gammaproteobacteria; order Burkholderiales; family Neisseriaceae; genus Kingella_B. The sequence continues at coordinate 5,004 of CAUSAW010000108.1, forward strand.
CGGCGATTTGTTTGAGCTGGTCTTGGGTTAAATGACTCATTTTGCAAATCCTTTTCGGTTGGTGGGTAACACGATGATTATAGACTTTTCAGGCTGCCTTGGGCGATGCGTTTTGCAAGTCCAAAAGGCAGCCTGAAAACCAACGGCTTCAACCAAACAAGCGCACACGTTTTAGCGCAGCCAAAACATTTTCAGGCTGCCTTTGCGTTCAGATGATATAGGGGGGATTGAAAAGATAAACCAGATTGCTCAAACCGGCGGTTAGGCAGGAACGGCATTTTTGATTGGCTGCTACACAGCGCAAAGGCAGCCTGAAAAACCATTATGCCGCATCGCGTTTGGCGGCGGCTTTGATGTCTAGGATTTGGCGCACGAAGGCGGCGAGTTGGGCGGGGAAGTCGGCATCGTTCAGGCTGCCGATTAGGGCGAAGGTGTCGGGTTTACCGCCGTCGTCGGCGGTGATGGTTTTTCTGGTGTAGTATTTGAAAAACAGGGCTTTGCCGCCGCGGATTTTGCCACGATGCAGAACGAGAATATCGCCGTTTTCGTCTGCGGCGAATGCGCCGGACAGGGCGCGGTTGATGCCGTCGGATGGGAAGTTGATTTCGGCGGCGAGTGAAACTTTTTTGCCGGCTACGGGTGCGCCCAAGCCGAAGCCGTTCCAGCATTTTTTGTCCTGCTGCGCGCGGGCGTACCACAAATCCAGCTCGGGCGAATAGGCGGCTTCGGTGTCCAATTCGCCGCCAACGCCGGAGACGGTGCAGGGGATGGTTTGCGTTAGGACGGTTTGCAGGGTTTGGACGAAACGGTTGTGGGCGGCGGCGAGTTGGGCGGAGTCGGTGAGAATGGCGGGCATGGGGTGTCCTTTGCTTGTGGTGGATGGAAAGGCAGCCTGAAAATGGGGTTTCAGGCTGCTTTTGGGTGGTTGTAGGTTGGGTTGTAAACCCGACAAAACAGGTGAATTTTACGGTTTTGTTGGGTCTAGACCCAACCTACGCTTGCTGTTTGCTGGCAGACAGGTTTTCGGCACGAGGGAAATGTCGGAGAATTTGGTTTTAATCAGCCGCCAGCGCAGGGAATAATCCGCATCGTCGGG
>CAUSAW010000109.1:0-5968 GCA_963529725.1 uncultured Kingella sp.
TTTTAAAACAATTGGTAAGAAGTAACTTATCCTAGTTATCTAGGACAGCCCCAAAGTAATATAAATAATAGTTTTTTCCACCTCCACCATTGCCATTGCTGACGGAGCGGACATAAAAGTCGTCAATGTCCTGCCAAGCAACAAAGGTTTTACGCAAAGAAAATAAGGTATGGTAGAGGATGCCGTCATTACCGATTTCTATCCAATTTGGCGTTAGGATGATGCGCATCGCTAGAAAAAGTTGCCAAACTGAGATGATAAAAAAGGCAGAAAAGAAACCAGCCGAATGGCGAGAGCAGCATGAACAAACCACCATCCGTAATCATCGACGCTATGCCTAGGATACCGAAACAAGCAAATGGCAAGGCAACGATTAAATGCAAGGTAATTTGCCAAAAACTGATTTTAAGTGTGGTGTTCATGGTTTTATTTGGGGGGTTAGACAGCCTGAAAACGAGTTGCAGCAAAGCTCAAATGGCATTTAAAAAAGCGTTTTCAGGCTGCCTTGGGCTGATGCAGCCTGAAACGGCAGCTTTAAAGGTAATCGTGTTGCGACATACGAGAAAGGTAATCGTCTGGCGACATATAAGAAGTTAGCCTGCTAAGCGGGCAGTGTTCGCGGAGGGCTGCGATAACGCCATGTAGTCCTCCACGAAGCATATCGGTTAGGGGGATTGCTTTGTTCTTCTCTCGTTGCCAAAAGTATTTGGCTGGCGGATGGGGGTCTTGTTTCAAAATATAAAATAAAAAATAGCTTGTTGTACGATTATTATTACCAACGGCGCGGATATAAAAATTGTCAATATCTTGCCAAGCAACAAAAGTTTTGTGCAAAGAAAACAAGGTATGGTGGTGGATACCATCTTTGCCGATTTCTATCCAGTTTGGCGTTAGGATAGCGCGCAAGCATTGAAAGGAAAGCCGAGTTGAGAAGGTACAACAAAAAACCGAAACCCAGCCTACTGGCGTGAGCAGCAACACCAACCAACCATAATTCGTAATAATCCACACCGTCGCTGGGATGAAGAGACAAGCAATCGGCAGGAAAAGAATTAAATAAAATATGACGAGCCAAAGATTGATTTTGAGTGTGGTATTCATGGTTTTATCTGAGGGATAGGCAGCCTGAAAACGAGCGTAGCGAGTTTCAGCGAAGCTAAAACGGCATTTAAACATTTAAAAAAGCGTTTTCAGGCTGCCTTTGGGTTTTGCGCTGTTTAGGCAGCCTGAAAACGGAAAAACAGGTTTTCAGGCTGCCTTTGGCATTATTCCAAATCCAAATCGCCGTTTTTCAGCGCGTCAAATTTGGCTTTCATGGTGGGGTTTTTGCGCGTGAGTTTTTTCACGGTCAAATCTTCGGCTTTGTTGTTGGCAAGGCGCAGGTTGTTTTCCGCGCCCAAGAGGTCGGCTTTGGTTTTTTCCAAGTGTTTGATGGTGTCGTCGATGTGTTTGATGGCAGCCTGAAACTTTTCGCTGGCCAGACGGTAGTTGCGCCCGAATTTTTCGCGAAAGTCGTCCAGCTCGTTTTCAAAATTGGTGATGTCAATGTGTTGCTCGCGCATGGTGGCGATTTCTTGCTTGTATTTCAATGCGGTGAGCCCTGCGTTGCGCAGCAGGGAGATGATGGGGATGAAAAACTGGGGGCGCACCACATACATTTTGGCATAGGCGTGGGAGACGTCCACAATGCCGCTGTTGTAAAGCTCGCTGTCGCTTTCTAGCAGGGAGACGAGTACGGCGTATTCGCAGTTTTTTTCGCGGCGATCTTTGTCTAATTCTTTGAAAAAATGCTCGTTTTTCTTTTTGCTGGCGGTGGCGTCGTTTTCATTTTTCATTTCAAACATGATGGAGACGATTTCGTTGCCTGCGCTGTCGTGTTCGCGGTAGATGTAGTCGCCCTTGCTGCCGCCGGAAGCGTCGTTGTCCTTGCCAAACTTAGCCTGCGGAAAAGCGGTGGCGCGGATGCGGTTGAATTCGGTTTCGCAATGGGCTTCCAGACTCTCGCCGACCATTTTGGTGGATTGGCGGGCTTTGAAGTCTTTGTAGAAGGCGACTTCTTCGTCTTTGTGTTTGAGCTGGATTTCGTAGCGCTCGCGCAGGGCGTTTTGGGCGAGTTGGTTTTCGCTGTCGCGCAGTTGCAGTTGGGCGGTAAGTGCGGAGAGTTCGCGCTCTTTGGCGGATAGGGCTTCGCGGATGGCGAGTTCGCGCTCCAGCGTCATGCGTTGGGCGAGTGCTTGGTTTTGTGCTTGCAATTCGGCAAGTTGGCGCTCTTTTTCGGCTAACTCGGTTTTCAGGCTGCCTGATGCGTTGGCAATGGCTAGCTGGCTGTCTTTTTCGTGGCCGGCGATTTGGTGTTGGAGCGCGGCGATTTGCGCGTCTTTTTGCGCGAGATTTTGGCTGTATTGCTGCTGGGCTTTGGCTTCTTGCGCCGCCATTTCGCTTTTGGCTTGCGCTTGGGCTTGGGCGAGCCGTTCATGCACTTCGGCTTGGAATTCTTGGGTGCGGACTTGGTTGAGAATGTCGGCGTAGCTGGCTTCGTTGATGGTGAAGGCGGTGTGGCAGTGCGGGCATTTGATTTCGTGCATTTTGGTTTAGGTGGGGGAGAGTTGGGATGGGGGGATTTTAGCAGATGGGGTGGGTTCAGGCTGCTTTTGCTGGAATCTTTGAGGCAGCCTGAAAACGGATTTGCTTAGTGAAAACAGTTTGTTGGGATGGCAAATGGTTTGCTGGTTTTCAGGCTTCCTCAATTGGTAAGCAAAGAAGGATAAAAAAAAAGCGCAGCAATTTTTGCAGTAAATTTGTTTCATAACATCCGCTTGTTCCGCTGCCACCAAGCCCCAAGCCCATCCGTTCTCTTTTCAGTCTGCCATTCTTAACAAAACTTGTTACTTTGTAAATTTTTTGTTAATATTTTCCCAGCCGCGTAACACCATAACCACTTCTTGCGGCATTCTTCCTATTTTTCAAACACATAAATAGAGGGCACGCTTATGAACCCCATGTATATCACATTCGGCTTGTATCTGGTTGCCGTTCTTGGCATTGGCTTGGTTGCCTATTTTTCCACCAAAAATTTTGATGACTACATCCTCGGCGGGCGCAGCTTGGGCGCGTTTGTAACCGCCATGTCGGCGGGGGCGAGCGATATGTCGGGCTGGCTGCTGATGGGCTTGCCAGGCGCGATTTACCTTTCGGGCTTTTCCCAAGCATGGATTGCCATCGGCTTAACCGTTGGCGCATATTTCAACTGGCTTTGGGTGTCTGGGCGACTGCGCGTGTTCACCGAATACAACAACAACGCGCTCACGCTGCCCGATTATTTTTACCACCGCTTCGGCGGCAAAAGCGTGGCGATTAAATTAAGCTCCGCGTTCATCATCTTGTTTTTCTTCACCATTTACTGCGCTTCTGGCGTGGTGGCGGGTGCGCGCTTGTTCCAAAGCCTGTTTCCCGACATGACTTATATGCAAGCGATGTGGCTGGGCGCGGGCGCAACTATTGCCTACACCTTTATCGGCGGCTTTCTTGCCGTGAGTTGGACGGATACGGTGCAAGCCACGCTGATGATTTTCGCGCTGATTTTAACCCCCGTAATGGTGTATTTAGCCGTGGGCGGCGCAGACCAAGTTTCCGCTGCGATTCAGGCTGCCACCGCCAGCAGCGGCACGCAATACAGCAGCCTGTTCACCGGCACAACCGTACTGGGCATCGTTTCCACCGCCGCTTGGGGCTTGGGCTATTTTGGGCAGCCGCACATCTTGGCGCGCTTTATGGCGGCGGAAAACGTGAAATCGCTAACCAACGCTCGCCGCATCGGTATGACGTGGATGATTGTGTGCCTGCTGGGCGCGGTGATGGTGGGCTATTTTGGCATCGCCTATTTTGGCGCGCATCCCGATAAAGTGAGCAGCATGCAGGGCAACCCCGAGCGCGTGTTCATTGCGCTGACCACGCTGCTGTTTAACCCTTGGATTGCGGGCGTGATTTTGTCGGCGATTTTGGCGGCGGTGATGTCCACGCTCTCGGCGCAGCTTTTGCTGTGTTCCAGCGCGATTACCGAAGATTTCTACAAAGGCTTTTTCCGTCCCAACGCCACGCAGCAAGAATTGGTGTGGATTGGGCGCGGCATGGTGCTGGCGGTGGCGGGCATTTCCATCATTATCGCCGCCAATCCTGAAAACCGCGTGCTGGGCTTGGTTTCCTATGCGTGGGCGGGCTTTGGCGCGGCGTTTGGGCCTTTGGTAATCTTGTCGCTCACATGGCGACGTTTAACGCAAACGGGCGCACTCGCCAGCATGATTACAGGCGCGGTGGTGGTTGTGCTGTGGGCGGAAATTGTGAATCCGCTGTTGGCAAAAGCAGGCTTGCCCACCATGTATGAAATCGTGCCGGGCTTTGTCGCCGCATGGCTTGCTGCATGGCTGGTTTCGCTGAACGACAAAGCGCCCGAAGAAAACGTGTTGGCGCGGTTTGACCAAGCGCGCGATGCGTACAACAAAGCCAAATAATGCACAGGCAGCCTGAAAACGTGTTGATGCGGTTTTCAGGCTGCCTTAATTGTTAATTGTTGACGAAAGCCTTTGGCGAAATTTGATTGGCGGATAAACAGCGCGGATGTTGGTTAACCTGATGCAGCCTGAAAACGTTGCCAACCGAATTTGCCATGCGCACTTGGCTTGCACACAGATTTTCAGGCTGCCGCAAACGCGAATAGCCGATTATCTGATGCAGCCTGAAAAGCACAACGCGCTGGACAAGCCCCATCAACAAATCTTTGCCAACAAAAAACAGGCGCAGATAAGTTTTCAGGCTGCCCACATCATCCCTATGACCCCAAACGTTTTACTGCTGCACGGCTTGCACATGAACGCCCTTGCGATGAAACCGCTGGGCAAACGTCTCGCCGCGCATGGCTTTATCCCACACTATTTCAGCTACCCCACCACCAAAGGCAGCCTGAAAAGCCACGCCATTGCCCTTGCCGAGCATATCCAGCGCAACCACATCCTGCCCACCCATTTCGTTGCCCACAGCCTTGGCGGCTTGCTGCTGCGCCACCTTGCCGCCATCCACCCCGAATTGCTGCAAGCCCGCGCCGTAACGCTTGGCTCGCCGCATCAAGGCAGCCAAACCGCGCAACGCGTTAAACAAATTATGCCGCGCATGATTGGCGATTCATGGCAAAACGCGCTGGATGGCAGCCTGCCCAATCAGCCCTTGCCGATTGAATGCGGCAGCATCGCAGGCACTATTTCCGCAGGCTTGGGGCGGTTGGTAACACAGTTTGCCGAACCCAACGACGGCACAGTCGCCCTTGCCGAAACCGCCCTGCCCAATAGCCAACAGCTTGTTGTGCCATGCAGCCATTCGGGCTTGCTGTTTGACGACAAAGTTGCCCAGCAAGTGGCTTATTTTTTGCAGCACGGGCGATTTCGGGAAACGCAGGCAACGGCAGGGTGAAAAAGGGGCTGTGCGCGAAATGATGGCATCGCGGAGTGCGCGGGGCTGGATGTGATGCGCGAAGTTGCTTTCAGGCTGCCTTTGGTTGCTTGATGCAGCCTGAAAACCAAAGCAGGTAACTGCCAATGTTCACCACAAAGCCATAACTTATTTTCAGGCTGCCCAATGGTTCTCCTGATATTAAAGCGAATGCGAAGCAGCGGCGCGGATAGCACGTTGGGTTGGATGCAAAGAACAAGGCTGTTTTCAGGCTGCCGCAACTATACTGATGCAGCCTGAAAACTAAATTGTGGATTTACGCCAGCGTTTGCCATAAAACACAAACTCTTTTCAGGCTGCCTTTAACGAATGCTAACCACAAAGCCCCAACTCGTTTTCAGGCTGCCCCAACCATCTGATGCAGCCTGAAAACCAAATTACGAACCATCTATAACGTTTGCCACTAAGCATAAAGCTATTTTCAGGCTGCCCTCAACACACCCCAATACCCCCGAATCCCCCCTAACAC
>CAUSAW010000110.1:0-5733 GCA_963529725.1 uncultured Kingella sp.
CCACCAAATCCAACGCCTGCGCGACAACCCCGCCTGTGCCGACAGCGAATTTGCCTTGCTTAAAGACAACGTCCGCAGCAAGCTGTTTGCCGATTTAACCTTTGATGTGCGCGAAGACATCGCCACGCCCTTTATTTCAGGCAGCCTGAAACCGAAGATTGCCGTGTTGCGCGAACAAGGCGTAAACGGGCAAGTGGAAATGGCGGCAGCATTCCACCGCGCAGGCTTTGATGCGTATGACGTGCACATGTCCGACCTACTCAGCGGGCGTTTTGACCTTGCCGATTTCCAAATGCTGGCGGCGTGCGGCGGTTTCAGCTATGGCGATGTGCTGGGCGCGGGCGAAGGCTGGGCAAAAACCATTTTATTCAACCCCAAGCTGCGCGATATGTTCGCCGCCTTTTTCGCCCGCCCCGACACATTAAGCCTAGGCGTGTGCAACGGCTGCCAAATGATGAGCAACCTTGCCGAAATCATCCCCCATGCCAACCATTGGGCGAAATTCAAGCGCAACGAATCCGAGCAGTTTGAAGCGCGGTTTAGCATGGTGCGCGTGCCCAAATCGCCATCCATTATCTTGGCGGATATGGTGGGCAGTGCCTTGCCTGTTGTGGTGAGCCACGGCGAAGGCCGGGCCGATTTTGCCCATTTGAATGATGCGGCAATGAGTGCAGACGGCGTGCCGCAAGATTTAGCCGTTGCCCTGCAATACATCGACGGCTTGGGCGAAGTTACCCAAACCTATCCGCTCAACCCCAACGGCTCGCCCAACGGCATCGCAGGCATCACCACCGCCGACGGTCGCGTAACCATCATGATGCCGCACCCCGAGCGCACCTTCCGCACCGCGCAAATGAGCTGGCAGCCTGAAAGCTGGAAGGACAGCGAATTGGCAGGCTGGTATCGCTTGTTTGCGGGGGCGCGCAAAGCATTGGGTTAATACCGAGCCTGCCGCAATAAAGGCAGCCTGAAATGTGGTTCAATGCAGTTTAAAAACATCGCTTCAACCGCTTTCAGGCTGCCTTTTTCTATCGTCTATGCTAACACGATGGCACAGCGTAGTTTGTATATTGCAGATTGTGCCGTGCAGATACACAATCGCAGCTTAATATAGGCAGCCTGAAAACGTTTTTAGCCGTCTTTGCTTTTCAGGCTGCATCAGACACATTTCCCGCATGATGGTTTTGTTTAGCTTGCTACAATGAAAGCTGATTGCTTGCCGCATTCAAAACAAAATCCCATGTTTTATCCACCCGTTCCACAGGAGACTCCCCATGAACGATTGGCATCAAACCCTAAGCTCAGGCACGCTGCTGCTGATTGCCGCCGCAGCCATCGCTTTAATTTTATTGATGATTATCCGCTGGCGTGTGCACGCGCTGCTCACGCTCACGGTGGTCAGCCTGCTTACCGCTATCGCCACAGGTATTCCCGCGCAAGCCATTGTGAACGATGTTTTGCTGAAAAACTTGGGCGGCACGCTCGGCGGCGTGGCGATTTTGGTGAGCTTGGGCGCAATGCTCGGGCGGCTGGTGGAAACATCGGGCGGGGCGCAATCGCTTGCCGATGCCATGATTCGCACCTTTGGCGAAAAACGCGCCCCGTTTGCGCTGGGCGTAGCATCGCTGCTGTTTGGCTTCCCCATCTTCTTTGACGCGGGCTTGGTGGTGATGCTGCCCATCGTGTTTGCCGTGGCGCGGCGCATGAAATCCACCGTGTTGGCGTATGCCTTGCCTTCCATCGGCGCGTTTTCGGTGATGCACGTTTTCCTGCCGCCGCACCCCGGCTCGATTACCGCCGCCGAGTTATACGGCGCAAATTTGGGCTACATTTTGATTTTGGGCATCCCCATCGCCGTGCTCACATGGCTGATTAGCGGCTACGCATGGGGCTTGGCGGCCGACAAAATGTTCCCCATTAGCGTGCCCGATTTAATCGCAGGTGGCAAACAAGACAACGACCAGCCGCAAACCCCAGCCAGTGCAGGCTTGGTGGTGTCGCTGATGATGATTCCCATGCTGTTGATTTTCTTGAACACAGGCTTGCACATGGCCAGCGCATCAGGCTGGGTGGACGGCAAATCTTCCGCCGTGCAATTCTTGCGTATGGTCGGCAGCACGCCCGTTGCCTTGCTGATTTCGGTGTTGGCGGCGATGTATTTTCTCGGCACCAAACGCGGCATGAACGGCAGCGCGTTGGAAAAAACGCTAGACAGCACGCTCGGGCCCGTTTGCTCCGTTATCCTGATTACGGGCGCAGGCGGCATGTTCGGCGGTGTGTTGCGTGCATCGGGCATTGGCGATGCCTTGAAAGACAGCATGGCGCATTTGGGCGTGCCCGTGCTGCTGGGCTGCTTTTTGGTGGCGTTGGCATTGCGTATCGCCCAAGGCTCAGCAACCGTTGCCCTAACCACCGCCGCAGGCTTGATGGCAAACGCCGTTGCCGCCGCTGGCTATAACGATTGGCAACTGGCGGGCGTGGTGCTGGCCACCGCCGCAGGTTCAGTCGCCGCCAGCCATGTGAACGATTCAGGCTTCTGGCTGGTGGGGCGACTGCTCAATTTAGACGTGGCGACCACGCTGAAAACATGGACAGTCAATCAAACCCTGATTGCGCTGATTGGCTTTGCGCTCTCGGCGGGCGCAGTTGCGTTACTCGGCTAATCCTTTCAACCCCAGCGGGGCGGTTTCAGGCTGCCTCAGCCTTGCCCCGCTTATTTTAGGAACATTGCATGACCCAACACTACATCATCATGGGCATTTGCGGCTGCGGCAAAACCACCGTTGCCGAAGCCCTGCAACAGCAGCTTCATTGCCCCTTTGCCGAAGGCGATGCGTTTCACACGCAAGCCAACCGCAACAAAATGGGCGCAGGCATCCCGCTCAACGACGACGACCGCCGCCCATGGCTGGAACGACTGCGCGACTGGATGAGCGAGCAAGCGCAACACGGCGCACACCATACCATCGTTACCTGCTCCGCGCTCAAACGCAGCTACCGCGATATTCTGCGGCAGGCGCAAGGCGAAGTGTGTTTTATCCACCTGTCGCCGCCGATTGATGCCAACCGCAAGCGTATGGAATCGCGGCAAGGGCACTACATGAAAGCCAGCATGATTCAATCCCAGCTAGACACCTTGCAGCCGCTCGCCGCCAACGAGCAAGGCGTGGTGATTAGCAGCGCAGGCGCGCCTGATGAAGTGATGACAGACGTGCTGTGTTATGTGAACGCGCAGCAAGCAGCATAAAGGCAGCCTGAAAGCCCAATATTCTGAAATCTTTGGCTTTCAGGCTGCCTATATAAGCAAGCCATGTAAACAAAATGGCACGGCATAACGATGTGTAAACATCCCATCCGCCCGCAACAAAAGGCAGCCTGAAAACGGGTTTTATCCCTTTTCAGGCTGAAACCTTTGCAAAACCTGTAACCGATGGAGCGTCGGCGGCTCGCCGACATTTTGGAAAATCAGTAATGCTATGTTTAATAAGCAATTTGGCAACGAGCCGTCGCCGCTCCATTTTAGGTTTCAGGCTGTTGTTGGGGGTTTTGCAAAGGTTTCAGGCTGCCTTTCGCTATTCAATTCAATGCGCCAACGCTTGAAGTTTAGCGCACCCAAAGCGTGGGTATGGCGGCGCAACGCCATGCAACGGCGGGATAAACAGCGGCAGCCTGAAAAGGGATAAACCGTTTTAGCTTCGCTTTTCAGGCTGCCTTACGCATCACCGCTTAATCGCCAACACCAACACCCCTGCTGCCACCAGCGCAATGCCCAGCCAAGTCTGCCCATTCGGCCGCTCGCCCAAAAACACCACCGCAAACACCGCCACCAGCACCACGCTCAACTTATCAATCGGCGCCACCTGCGAAGCATCGCCCATTTGCAACGCCTTAAAATACGCCAGCCAAGAAGCCCCCGTTGCCAAGCCCGACAAAATCAAAAATAACCAATTCTTCGCCGACAAACTGCCCAGCGGCTGCCATTTTTTCGCATAAGTCAAAAACGCGCTCAACGCCGCGATAATCACCAGCGTGCGGATAAACGTTGCAAAATCCGAATCCACGCCATGCAAACCCAGTTTGGCAAAAATCGCCGTCATCGCCGCAAAAATCGCCGAAGCCAACGCCCAATAAAGCCAAGATTGCGCTGCCATTTTGTGTACTCCTTTGTTTGGAATGTGATGCCAATCATCATAGTGGATTTGGCTGGATTTTGCACGGCTGGCGCATGGTTTATCGTGTGCGTCTCTCACCATTCGCAGCAATAAATTATAATAAAAACAACATATTATTAATTTTCAGGCTGCCTATTTGCCCAGCGCAACAGCCATCGCAGCAATCCTGTAAACTGCATAAGGCAGCCTGAAAATGCTAAAATCCCATTTTTTCAATTGTTTCCCAATCATCATGGCAAAACCCGATTACCCCATCACTCCCGCCATCCGCTTTCTGCGCGAGCACAACATCGCCTTTGAACCCAAACTCTATCCCTATGTGGAACATGGCGGCACCGCCGTTCCTGCACAACATTTTGGCGTGGACGAACACGCCGTAGTCAAAACCATCGTGCTAGAAAACGATAAAAAACAAGGCTTAATCTGCATTATGCACGGCGACAAACACATCTCCACGCGCAATCTCGCCCGCGAACTGGGCATGAAACACATTGAGCCCGCCCAGCCCAACCAAGCCAACAAATGGACAGGCTATCTGGTCGGCGGCACAAGCCCTTTTGGCACCAAAACCCAACTGCCCGTATTTGTAGAAGAAAGCATCTACTCGCTGCCCACCATCTACATCAACGGCGGCAAACGCGGCTTTCTCGTCGCCATCTCGCCCCAAGATTTAGCCCCGCTCAACCCCACCAGCGTTCACGTCGCTACCGAATAAGGAATCATCATGAAAACATGGAAAACCTGCCTACTCGCCGCCAGCCTAGCCGCGTTCACATTTACCCCGCAAACCGCGCTGGCAAAAGCCCCCACCAAACAAAGCAGCAAAAAAACCAACGCCAACCAAGCCATTTACAACCAAGCCATCGCCGCCGTGCAAAAAGGCGATTACAGCGCTGCCTTCAAAATCCTAGAACCGCTCGCCAAAAAAGGCGATGCCACCGCGCAGCACAATCTCGCCGTGCTGTATCAAGACGGTTTGGGAACCAAAGCCGATGCCAAGCAAGCGCTGTATTGGTATGAAAAAGCCGCCGCGCAAGGCGAGCCCGAAGCGCAATTTATGGCGGGCTTGATGTATAGCGACGGCACAGGCACCACGCAAGACTACAAAAAAGCCGCCTATTGGTACGAAAAAGCCGCTAAAAAAGGACACTCCGAAGCGCAAAACAACTTAGCTGCGCGCTATGCCACAGGCTCAGGCGTAAACAAAGATATGGCAAAAGCCAAATATTGGTATCGCAAAGCCGCTGCGCAAGGCAACCAATCCGCCGCCTACACATTGCAACAGCTAGAAACGCTGGAAAAAAGCGAGCAAAAAGGCAAAGGCAGCCTGAAAACACAAATGCTGAATGAAGCGCAAAAAGCATCCACCAAGCAAAAATAAATTTCAGGCTGCCTATCCACACAAAGGCAGTCTGAAAACCGCAACCCGAAAACCATAGAGCAGGGTAGAGTAGGGCGCTTCATCATCGCACCCAATTTGCAACGCCCATTGCGACACTTCACATCATATAGTTAAACAAAATAAGAAACACCCAATAACATTTCCAACAAGCAAGAGTGT
>CAUSAW010000111.1:0-5681 GCA_963529725.1 uncultured Kingella sp.
GCTTTGATGCCGCTTGATTTTTTCGGGTAGCATACTTTTTAGGACACTACCAAAATGGGAAATACTCATTTTCAGGCTGCCTTAAATTCTTGTTTACAAACCTTTACAACGCACTCACAAAGTTTATAATTCCACCCTTTTCCCACCCCCATAGGAACACCCCAATGGCACTCATTGTACAAAAATACGGCGGCACATCAGTCGGCTCTCCTGAGCGCATCAAAAATGTCGCCAAACGCGTTGCAGCTGCCCGCCAAGCAGGGCATGACGTTGTGGTGGTTGTCTCCGCCATGAGCGGCGAAACCAACCGCCTGGTTGCGCTGGCGCACGAAATGCAGGAATTCCCCGACCCACGCGAATTAGACGTGGTGTTGTCCACTGGCGAGCAAGTAACCATTGGCTTGCTGGCGATGGCGTTGAAAAACATTGGCGTGGACGCGAAAAGCTACACAGGCTGGCAAGTTGCGGTGAAAACTGATACCGCGCACACCAAAGCGCGCATTGAAGAAATTGACAGCGACAAAATGTTGGCAGATTTGAAAGCGGGGCGCGTGGTGATTGTGGCGGGCTTTCAAGGCATCAGCAGCGCGGGCGACATTTCCACGCTGGGGCGCGGCGGCTCGGACACTTCTGCTGTGGCGCTGGCAGCGGCGTTAAAAGCCGACGAATGCCAAATCTATACCGATGTGGACGGCGTTTACACCACCGACCCGCGCGTGGTGCCCGAAGCGCGCCGCATGGATACCATCACATTTGAAGAAATGCTGGAACTGGCGAGCTTGGGCAGCAAAGTGTTGCAAATTCGCTCGGTTGAATTTGCGGGCAAATACCAAGTTCGCCTGCGCGTATTAAGCAGCCTGCAAGAGGGCGGCAAAGGCACATTGATTACTTTTGAGGAAGACGAAAACATGGAAAAAGCAGCAGTTTCAGGCATCGCGTTTGATAAAAACCAAGCGCGGATTAACGTGCGCGGTGTACCCGACAAACCAGGCATTGCCTATCAAATTTTGGGCGCGGTTGCTGATGCCAATATTGAAGTGGACATGATTATTCAAAATGTGGGCAATGAGGGCACAACTGATTTTTCATTCACCGTGCCACGTGGCGATTACAAGCCCACGCTGGAATTGCTAAGCAGCCTGAAAGACAGCATTGGCGCGGCGGAAGTGAGCGGCGATGATGCGGTGTGCAAGGTGTCTATCGTGGGCTTGGGGATGCGCTCGCACGTTGGCATCGCGGCAAAAATGTTCCGCACGCTGGCGGCAGAAGGCATCAACATCCAGATGATTTCCACTTCTGAAATCAAGGTTTCGGTGTTGATTGACGAGAAATATTTGGAACTGGCAACACGCGTGTTGCACAAAGAGTTTGGCTTGGATAAAGCGTAATCATGATTTTCAGGCTGCCTATGGGTAACGTAGGCAGCCTGAAATCTATATAACGCATCGCCGACGGGCGAAGCCATCGGCAGCCTGAAAACCCTTTTCCCCGCTTATCTCTATGCTTGAATCCCTTATCCTCCATAACCAACAAACCGCGCTGCTATTCCACGCCACCACCGAATGGCTGGCGTTAAGCGGCGGCTTTATGCTGTATAACCACATCCGCAAACGCCGCGGGCATCCCTCCGTGCTCGCCAGCAAAGGCGGCATTTGGGTGCTGGCGTTTTGCTTGCTGGGCGCGGGCATCGGCAACAAGCTGGTGTCTATTTTGCAGTTCCCCGAATACTGGGCGCTGGCGCACAGCAACCCCAAGCAATTTTGGCTGGCTGTGGTGTCGGGGCAAAGCGTGGTGGGTGGCTTGTTGGGCGGCTGGCTGGGCGTGGAAATCGGCAAAAAAATTGGCGGCATCACCTCGCGCACGGGCGACGATTTTGTTGCGCCGATTTTGCTTGGGCTGGTGATTGGGCGCACAGGCTGCTTTGTGGCGGGGCTGTATGACGGCACTTACGGCGTGCACACCACGCTGCCTTGGGGCGTGGATTTTGGCGACGGCGCGCGCCACCCCACCCAGCTCTACGAATGGCTCGCCGCGCTGATTGCGCTTATCACGCTGCCCAAATGGCGGCAGTATTTTGCCCACGAGCAAGGCTTGTCGTTTCGCGTGTTGATGTTTGGCTACTTGCTTTGGCGGTTAATCATCGACAGCATCAAACCTGTGCCCGCGGGCTGGTGGCTGGGGATGAGCGGCATCCAATGGGTGTGCCTGTTTGCGCTGCTGGTGATGGCGGCAACCTATCGGCGCGCGAGATAGTTTCAGGCTGCCTCTGCGTGGGCATAAGGCAGCCTGAAAAGCAAAAAATATAAACTGCATAACAAGGAACAACTATGGGAACATTCTTTCGCGCCATCATTGCTTTGATAGCGGCTATTTTTCTCGGCTTGGGCGCGCTGCTACTGGTGGGGTTTGGCGTATGCGCATTGGCGGCGACCACGGGCAGCATGGGTGTGTTTGAAGCGGGCGTGGTGGTGGGTATTATTGCCACGTTAGCATTTGGCATTCGGGTGTTTATTAGCGTGTTCAACGCATTGGGCGATGATAAGCCCCAGTCCAATGACGAAGACGGCAACCACGCGCCCGTGCCGCCGCATTACTACCGCGACCGCGCCCAACAACGTAAATCCAACAACAACGAAAACCAAGAGTAACAACCTGTATTCATTTTCAGGCTGCCTTTTACGCCTCAACCCGAGGCAGCCTGAAAGCTAAAATGGTTTATTCAACAGAGCTGTATTGGTTAGCAAAATGTCGGCGAGCCGCCGACGCGCCACAGATTGCAGGTTTTGCAAAGGTTTCAGCCTGAAACCCCAAACAGCCCATTCGCCCGCAGAGGCAGCCTGAAAACCATATCGCAGTACAAAAAACAAACCCAACCCCTACCAAAAGGAACCCCCATGTCGCGCAAAAACCGCCCCTACCATTTCTACAACACCACCGCCTCCGTGTGCAGCACCTGCTTCAAGCAAATAGAAGCAAAAATCGTGTTTAAAAACAATCAAGTCTATATGGACAAATGGTGTCCCAACCACGGCATGCAGCGCGTGCTCATCAGCGATGATGCCGAATACTACCGCCTCGGGCGCGAAGTGTTTGTGAAAAAACCCGAAATGCCGCAACGCTTCAACAGCGAAATGCACTACGGCTGCCCCTACGACTGCGGGCTTTGCCCCGACCACATGCAGCATTCCTGCCTGTCTATCGTAGAAATCAACCGCGCCTGCAACCTCAACTGCCCCGTGTGCTTTGCCGATAGCGGCACGCACCGCAGCGAACACTATCCGTTGGCAACCGTGGAAAAAATGCTGGATGCCATCGTTGCCAACGAAGGCGAACCCGATGTGGTGCAAATTTCAGGCGGCGAGCCTACCATCCACCCCCAGTTTTTTGACATCCTTGCCGCTGCCCGCCGCCGCCCCATCAAGCATCTGATGATAAACACCAACGGCATCCGCCTTGCGCAAGACCCCGAATTTGCCCAGCAACTCGCCGCCACAGGCAAACACGGCTTGGAAATCTACTTGCAGTTTGACTCGCTCAACAACGCCGTAACCCAAACCCTGCGCGGTGCCGATTTAAGCCGCATCCGCCAGCAAGCCCTTGCTAACCTCAACCGCGCAGGCCTATCCACCACGCTGGTGGTAACCGTTGCCAAAGGCGTGAACGACCACGAAATTGGCGACATCATTCGCTTTGCCGTCAGCCAACCCTGCGTGCGCGGCGTAACCTTGCAGCCCGTGCAGTTTGCAGGGCGCACCGACAACGTGGGCGGCAAAAACCGCCTCACCGTGAGCGAAATCCGCCGCAAAATCGTGGAACAAAGCGGTTTGTTTAGCGAAGCCGACATCATGCCTGTGCCCTGCAATCCCGACACGCTGGCGATGGGCTACGCCTTTAAAGACGGCGCAACCATCACCCCGCTCACCCGCTATTTAGACCCGCAAACCTTGGTGGAAAGCGCGGGCAACACCATTGTGTTTGAACACGATGCCAGCCTAAAAGAACACGTGTTTAAGCTGTTTTCCACCAACCACAGCCCCGAATCGCAAGCCAACTGTTTGAGCGAATTGATGTGCTGCCTGCCCGAAATTTCCGCGCCTGCCAACTTGGGCTATGAAAACGTGTTCCGCATCTTGGTGGTGCAATTTATGGATGCCGAAAATTTGGATTTACGCAGCCTGAAAAAATCTTGCATCCACTTTGCCACGCCCGATGGCAGGCTTATCCCGTTTGAAAGCTACAATTTGTTTTACCGTCCCGAGATGGCGGCGAAATTGGCGCAGATTCGCCACAGGATTGATGCGGGCAACGCGATGTGGGCGGAAGGGAAAGGGAAGGTGTTTGCGATTGCGGGGGAGTGAGATTGGGATTGTTTTTGAGTGAGGCAGCCTGAAAATGGGATGATGTGTTTTCAGGCTGCCTTTTTATAGTCGTTCCACACAGACTTAGACAAGGCGGCGAGCCGCAGATAGTACAAGTAGTACAGCAAGGTGAGCCAACGCTGTATAAGGCTGTGTGGGACGACTATATTTATCGGTGGTGTCCTGAAAAGTATGCTGTACCACTGTTCCCTCTCCCGCCAGCGGGGGAAGGAACAGATTGCGAAATTTTTAATCAACGCTACTTGTCTGTAACAATAATCAAGTCAGCATGCTTTTGGGGACAGCACCGCCGATTGAATGTGGGACGTTTCTTTATTTGTTTCCTACATGATTTTCAGGCTGCCTCTGGGTATTGAGGCAGCCTGAAAACGTTTATTGCGTGGCTTGGTTGATTTTGTCGGCTTCTTGGTTAAGCTGCTTTTGGATGTCTTGGGCGGCTTGTTTGCTTTTGTTGTTCATGTCCAGCACTTGGCTGGCGGCTTGGCTGCTGGCTTGGTCGGCGGTTTTGGATGCGCTGTCGCAGGCGGTTAGGGTGGTGAACATTAGGATAAGGGGGAGTATTTTGCGGGTCATGGTGGTTTCCTTGTGGGTGGTTGGGGGGATAGGGGCAGCCTGAAAGGCAATCTATCCCACAAAAACCGTGTGGTAGAACACCAAATGGTTTTGTTTTTTTCAGGCTGCCTTGGATGTGGGCGGTAGGGTGGGCAATTTATTGCCCACCAGCAATGTTGGCAATCATGGTGGGCAACCAGTTGCCCACCCTACGGTTGGCTGTATTTAAATAGTCTATCTTCAGTAAGCAAAGTTTTTTGCTCCAGAATAATTTTATTCATTTTTTCCTCTAGTTCCGTGTCGACAGACTTATTGATCGCCTGCACGATAGCTGCGGCGGAAATCAGCCCCAACCGCATTAAATACTCATATTTTTCTTCGTTTTCGTTAACAGCTTTCTGTATCTCATCTATATATTTATTGACTCCATATAAAGATAATTTCTTATTCAGATATATGCTGTTAAATTCCCGTAGTGATTCATCTTCATATGGATAATTACCGATAGATTCCAAAATGGAGAACATAATCTCTTTTTGATGTGTATCCAAAACTCCCGATGCGTACAGGATGCCGAGTAAAATTTCAACGCCGCTCCATTTGTTAAAGTTTCCTTCAAATTTTACCGTCAATAAATCGGGGGCAAGCAATGAAAGTGGCGGCAAATTTCCATGAATAAAAAAGCTGTACATTAAATTTGGGGCTGTACTAGATAAGCAGTCATGTTAGACTGCAAAAATGAATATAACT
>CAUSAW010000112.1:0-5644 GCA_963529725.1 uncultured Kingella sp.
GCAATGCTGTTTCATCAGCGCGATTCCGATTACCACGATGCTGGCAGGTTTGGCGGCACAAAACACATTTGGTGCGTGGCTGCACCGAACGTGCCGCAAAGCTGACCAGCCCCATCCAAGAAGAAATATTGCAGAGTGGGTATTGGGGTTTTTCTGCGGAAACGTATTGCTTGGGCGGGATTAGGCAGCCTGAAAATAGGGAATCGGCACAATATACAGTACAATCCCACGTCTTTTCCCAACCGTGCCGAAACCGCCGCAAAACGCGTTCTTATCTGTATCCGCACAGATTTTAATTTCGCCGGTGTTCCGTTTTCAGGCAGCCTGAAAGCCGGATTTCCCGCAAATCTCCCGTCTCCCACAAGGAATACACCATGATAAACCCCATTTCCGCCCTGTCCCCGTTGGACGGACGCTACGCCGCCGCCACCGATTTTTTGCGCCCCATTTTTTCCGAATACGGCTTGATGAAAGCGCGCGTGCGTGTGGAGCTGGAATGGCTCAAAGCCCTTGCCGCCGAGCCGAAAATCAGCGAAGTTGTGCCATTTTCTGCGAATACGCTTGCCGAAATAGACAGCGTGATTAGCGGCTTCTCGTTGGACGATGCCGCCGAAGTCAAAGCCATAGAAGCCACCACCAACCACGATGTGAAAGCGATTGAATATTGGCTCAAACAACGCTTCGCGCACAACGCCGAAGTGCACGCCGCCAACGAATTCATCCATTTTGCCTGCACTTCCGAAGACATCAACAACCTATCGCACGCCCTGATGCTGCGCCAAGCGCGCGATGAAGTGCTGCTGCCGAAGCTGCAAGAAATCGTTGCCAAGCTGCAAAACATGGCGCACGAGCTTGCCGCCACGCCGATGATGTCGCGCACGCACGGACAGCCCGCCACGCCCACCACCATGGGCAAAGAAATCGCCAACGTGCTGGCGCGCTTGCAACGCCAAATCCAGCAGCTTGCCGCGCAGGAATTTTTGGGCAAAATCAACGGCGCAGTCGGCAACTACAACGCCCATCTGGTTGCCTATCCCGATGTGGACTGGGAAGCGCATTGCCGGACATTTGTCGAGCAGTCGCTGGGGCTGACCTTCAATCCGTATACAATTCAAATTGAACCGCATGATTACATGGCGGAATTGTTCCAAACCATCGCTCGCATCAATACCATTTTGATTGATTTTAACCGCGATATTTGGGGTTACATATCAATGGGTTACTTTAAGCAAAAAGTGAAAGCGGGCGAGGTTGGCTCATCCACCATGCCGCACAAAGTGAACCCGATTGATTTTGAAAACTCCGAGGGCAACCTCGGCATGGCAAACGCCGTACTGGGCTTTTTGGCGGAAAAACTGCCCGTATCGCGCTGGCAACGCGACTTAACCGACAGCACCGTGTTGCGCAACATGGGCGTGGGCGCGGGCTACGCGCTGTTGGGCTGGGCGGCGCATCTGCGCGGGTTGAACAAGCTGGAAGCCAATCCCGCCGCCATGTTGGCAGACCTAAACGCCACTTGGGAACTACTTGCCGAGCCGATTCAAACCGTGATGCGCCGCTATGCCGTGCCGCAAGCCTACGAGCAGCTTAAAGCCCTAACGCGTGGCAAAGACGGCATCACGCCCGAAACCTTGCGCCAATTTATCAACGGCTTGGCGATTCCCGATGCCGCCAAAGCCGAGCTGTTGGCACTCACGCCCGCTGCGTATATTGGCAAGGCGGTGGAGCTGGCACAGCGGATTGAGGCAGCCTGAAACGCCAATGGAGCGGCGACGGCTCGTTGCCAAATAGGTTTATTCAACAGAGTATGACTGGTTTACCAAGATGTCGGCGAGCGGCTAGCGCGCCATCGGTTGCAGGTTTTGCAAAGGTTTCAGCCTGAAACAGGAAAATGCGTTTTCAGGCTGCCTAAGTGGTAAATAAAAATATTCGGTGGTGTCCTAAAAAGTATGCTGACATAAAACGTCAAGCCAATAACGACATTTCTATCGTACAAAATTTCCTGTTAAAACAGCGGAATTTGGCTAATTTAAATTACTAAAAAAACAAGCAGCATACTTTTTAGGACACCACCAAATATTCGTAATCATCCACGCACAGCACTAGCCATTGCCATCAAAAGGCAGCCTGAAAATTGAAAAGGGATTGCCCCAGTTTCAGGCTGCCTTTATGCTATGATTTCTCCATCTCAACCCCATTCCCCGCCCACCATGTCTGAACCCTTTTTCCGCACCAGTTGCCCCAGTTGCGGCGCGCCCGTTCAAGTTCAAAGCCCCACCGCCATCACCGTCGTATGCAGCTATTGCAACAGCATGCTCGTGTTGCAAGACAACAGCCTGCACGATACAGGGCGCGACAGTGCCTTGCTGCAAGATTTCAGCCCCATCCAAATCAGCACCACAGGCACACACCAAGGGCAAGGCTTCACCGTAGTCGGGCGGCTGCAAGCCAAATACGATGTGGGTGCGTGGAACGAATGGTATATCCAGTTTGACAACGGCGAAAACGGCTGGCTCTCCGAAGCAGGCGACATCCACGTCATCACCCGCCAAATCGCCACGCCCAACAACGCCCCGCCGTTTGACAAAATTCGCGCGGGCATCAGCACGCTAGACTACGGCAAAACCTTCATCGCCAGCGATGTGCGCGAAATCACCCTATCCAACGCCGCCGCACAAGGCGAACTGCCTTTCAGGCTGCCCGCGCAATACCAAAACCGCGTTGCCGACTGGCGTTGCGAAAACGCCTTTTTAACGCTGGATTACAGCGACACACCACCGCAAGCCTTCCTCGGCAGCACCGCCCAGCTCAATCAATTATTCCTACAAAACACCCGCAGCGAAGAAGAAATCCGCCAAAGCGCAGGCAGCCTGAAAGGCACGCGCCAAAGCGAAAACTGCCCACATTGCGGTTCCAGCATCCATTGGCTGCGCGGCATCACGCCCACCGTTATCTGCCCCAGCTGCGGCAGCGATTTGGATACCAGCGAAGAAAAAGCCAAGCTCATCGCCGCCAACGAAATGCGCCAAGCCCAGCAAGAAAACCTACCGCTGCCCATCGGCAAAACAGGCAAAATCCACGGCAACAGCTACACCGTTATCGGCGCGGTGCGCTATGAAGAGCTCAGCCCCGACGACGCGCACGCCGCGCTATACGGCAGCCCATTGAGCCTAGTTCCCGTGGATTGGTGGCGCGAATACCTGCTTTACAACCCCAGCCGCGGCTTTTTATGGCTGGTGGAAACATCGCAAAACAAATGGTCGCTTTCCGAAACGCAAACCGAATTTCCACCGCTGGGGCAATCCGCCGGCGCCATCGGCAGCGCAGATGATGCGCACGATCGCGTGTTGCAAGGCTTTATGCCGAAAAACGCCTACAAACTCTACGACTACGGTGGGCGCGTGAGCTATGCCGCAGGCGCGTTTTACTGGCACATCCGCGCAGGCGACATCACCTATTATCAAGACTATCAACAAGGCAGCAACAAGCTCAGCGCCGAGCGCATGCGCAACGAATTGGCATGGAGCAAAAGCACGCCCATCACACGGCAACAGCTTGCCACATGGTTTTCATTTGACGGCAGCAACGCGCCGCAATACAGCGCGCAAATGCAGCCCGACCCTGTGTCGCGGCAAATGGTTTGGCTGATGATTGGCGTGTTTATCCTGATTAACATCCCCGCTTGGCTCAAAATGGACAGCGATAATATTGAGTTTTCGCTAACTTTATCGGCGGTGATTGTTTACATTCTTTATCAGGCGGGCAGGGATCGCAGCGAAGATGATGACGATGATGACTAAATTTGACGTGTAAAAGGCAGTCTGAAAAACCGAATAAGGGATTTTCAGGCTGCCTTTGGGTTTGGATTTTGATTGCAGCAGAGCAGGGCGGAGCAAGCGGATTGGCTTGGCAGAAGCTCGCAAATACGTTTTAGCTTCGCTGAAACTCGCTGTGCTCGTTTTCAGGCTGCCGCACTAAAATCCAACACCGCCCAGCCATGCGCTTGGGCGTGCGCCAGCAGGGTTGCATCGGGGTTCACGGCAACGGGCTCATCCACCACATTCAGCAGTGGCAAGTCGTTTTTGGAATCGCTGTAAAAATAGGTTTTGCTGTAGCTGGCGAGGGTTTCGCCCCGTGCGGCGAGCCATTGGTTGAGGCGGGTGATTTTGCCTGCTTGCAGGCTGGGCGTGCCGATGATGTTGCCCGTAAACAAGCCGTTGGCGGTGGTTTCTAGCTGGGTGCCGATGATGTTGTGGATGCCGAAAATTTGCTGGCAGATGGGGGCGATGATGTATTCGTTGGTGGATGAGATAACGAGCAGTTCGTCGCCTGCGCGGCGGTGTTGATTGACTAAATCTTTGGCGGCTTGGCTGGCGTAGGGCGCGATGTAGTCGGCTTGGAATTTTTGATGCAATTCGTTGCGCTGGGCGGGGGTGAGATGGGCGATGGGAGTGATTTGAAAGCGGACGAAATCGGCAACGTTTAGGCAGCCTGAAAGATAGTCTTGATAGAATTTTTCGTTTTGCGCGGCGGCGTAGTCGGCATCCAGCAGCCCTTGTTCTATTAGGAATTTGGGGAAGGCGTTGTCGCTGTCGGTGCTGATGAGGGTGTGGTCTAAATCAAAGATGGCGAGATTTTTCATGGGTTGGTTTTCTGTTGTTTGAGCAGGCGGCGCAGCAGGGGCAGGGTGATGGGCTTGCCTTGGCTGATGGAATAGTTGGCAAGGTCGTTGAACATGGTAATCAGGCTGCCGAGATCTTGCCGCCAATGGTCTAGCAGGTATTGGTAGATGCCGGGGGCGATGTTGAGCTGGCGGGTTTTGGCCATGTTGGTGAGCGCGGTGATTTTTTCTTCGGAGCTGAGCGATTTGACTTCGTAGGCAAGGCAGTATGCCATGCGGGTGCGCAAATCTTCGCGCAGTTGCAGTTTGCTGGGGGGGGTGTCGGCGGAGAGTAGGAGATGCCCGTGTTTGCTGTTGCGAAAGTGGTTGAAGATGTAGAACAGGGTGGCTTGCTCGGTGTCGTTCAGTTTTTCTATTTGGTCTATGGCGACAAAATCGGCTTGGGCGGCGGTGTCGGCAAGCGGGGTGGTGCCTGCGTCGATGTACACGGCGGTTTGCTGGTTTTGCAGGGCTTGCCCCACCCATGCTTGCAGGATGTGGCTTTTGCCTGAGCCTTGTTCGCCCCAGATGTAGAGAAATTGGTCGTGCTCTTGTTGCAGGATGTAGATAAGCTCGGCGTTGGCGTTGCCGAGTAGTTTGTCAAAGCGGGGGTAGGCGGGGTCGTTGAAATCGAAGGCGGTTTGTTGCACGGTGGTTGGTTGGGCAAGGTGGTTGGGATGGGAGATTGTAATGTTTTGTGAAGGGGTTGCAAAGTTTTCAGGCTGCCTATCGGTGGTTATATGGGATAGGCAGCCTGAAAAGGGGATGGAGTGGCGATGGCTCGTCGCCAACAGCTTATTAAACAGAGTATGGCTGATTTACCAAGATGTAAATGTCGGCGAGCTGCCGATGCTCCATTGGGGTGGTTTTCAGGCTGCCTTTGGGAATATTTAAGGCAGCCTGAAAATGGGGTTGGTGCTTTGTGGTTGGCTTTGGGTGTAGTGTTTACCTTTTCGCCTTATCGCGGCGGGCGACTTACTTTCT
>CAUSAW010000113.1:0-5588 GCA_963529725.1 uncultured Kingella sp.
ACACTCTTGCTTGTTGGAAATGTTGTTGGGTGTTTCTTATTTTGTTTAACTATAAAACACGGTGATGCGGATTTGGTAACGCTGCTCGTCCAAATTTTGCAGCGGGCGGTTGGCGATGGCATCGGCGCTGTATTCGTCACAAAACAGCGCGTTGTAGCCGTGCGCCGCGCCGTCAAACAGCAAGGCTTCGCTGCCGCTGGCGGGGTCTAGGGCAACCAGTTTGGCGGGCGTATCATCGCGGGCAACCAAGCAGCCTTGTTCAAATTCGCCGAAATAGCGCAGGGCTAGGCGGTCGTTGCCATTGATGGCAAAGATGAATTCGTGCCGAATGCCGTCGGCATCGCTTTTCAGGCTGCCTGAAAGCACATGGTTTTCGTAATATGTCGGGATGGGCATTGTTGTCTCCTTATGCTTTAAAGGCAGCCTGAAAACGAATATTTCCGTTTTCAGGCTGCCTATCGGTTACGGCTGTTTACAAGGTTCGTGCCACTTCAATCACGTCAAAGCATTCCAACACATCGCCTTCGGCAATGTCGTCATAGCCTTTAATCATCAAGCCGCATTCAAAGCCCATGCGCACTTCTTTCACATCGTCTTTGAAGCGTTTGAGCGATGACAACTCGCCCGTGTGGATGACCACGTTGTTGCGGATGATGCGCACATGGCTGTCGCGTTTGACCACGCCGTCGGTAACCATACAGCCGGCAATATTGCCCACTTTGGAAACCGTAATCACTTGACGGATTTCCACCGTGCCCGTTTGCTGCTCTTTCTCTTCGGGCTTCAACATACCGCTCATCGCCGCTTTCACATCGTCAATGGCATCGTAGATGATGTTGTAGTAGCGGATTTCCACGTCTTCGTTTTCGGCGAGCTTGCGGGCTGAACCATCGGCACGCACGTTAAAGCCGATAATCAACGCGCCCGAAGCAATCGCCAAGTTCACATCGCTCTCGGAAATACCACCCACGCCGCTGTGCAACACGTTTACTTTCACTTCGTCGGTGGACAATTTTTGCAGACTGCCTGCCAAGGCTTCGTAAGAACCCTGAACGTCTGCCTTGATGATGACCGACAGGTTTTGCGCGGCATTTTCGCCCATGTTGTTGAACATGTTTTCCAGCTTGGCCGCCTGCTGTTTGGCCAGGCGCACGTCGCGGTATTTGCCTTGGCGGAACAGCGCCACTTCGCGGGCTTTTTTCTCGTCTGCCAACACCAGCGCGTCTTCGCCTGCGTTCGGCACGTCCGACAAACCCAAGATTTCCACAGGGATGGACGGGCCGGCTTCGTCAATGGCTTTGCCGTTTTCGTCCAACATGGCGCGCACTTTACCGAACGCCGTGCCGGCCAAGAGCATATCGCCTTTTTTCAGCGTACCGCTTTGCACCAGCAGTGTGGCCACCGCGCCGCGTCCTTTGTCCAGACGGGCTTCCACGATAATGCCTTTGGCAGGCGCGTCCACAGGGGCTTTCAGTTCCAGCACTTCGGCTTCCAGCAGCACGGCTTCCAGAAGTTTGTCGATATTCAAACCTTGTTTGGCGGACACATCGACAAACTGCACGTCGCCGCCCCATTCGTCGCACACCACTTCGTGCTGGGTCAGCTCTTGGCGGATGCGTTCCGGATTGGCCGCGTCCTTATCGATTTTGTTTACGGCCACCACCATCGGCACGCCGGCGGCTTTGGCGTGGGCAATCGCTTCCACGGTTTGCGGCATCACGCCGTCGTCGGCGGCCACCACCAGAATCACGATGTCGGTGGCCTGCGCGCCGCGTGCACGCATGGCGGTAAACGCTTCGTGGCCCGGCGTATCTAGGAACGTTACCACGCCTTTGGGTGTTTCCACATGGTATGCGCCGATGTGTTGCGTGATGCCGCCCGCTTCGCCCGCCACCACTTTACTGCGGCGAATGTAGTCCAACAGCGAAGTTTTACCGTGGTCCACGTGCCCCATCACCGTAATAACGGGTGGGCGCGGCAGCAATTCTGCTGTGCTGGCGGATTCTTCACCCAAGAAAGCATCGGGGTCGTCAATGGCGGCAGGCTTGCCGATGTGTCCCATCTCTTCCACCACAATCAGCGCGGTTTCTTGGTCTAGCGATTGGTTGATGGTAACCATCATGCCCATTTTCATCAGCGTTTTCACCACTTCCACGCCTTTCACCGCCATTTTGTGCGCCAAATCGGCAACGGTAATGGTTTCAGGCACCAATACTTCATGCACCACAGGCTCGGTAGGTACTTGGAAGCCGTGTTGATTGGGTTCCAGTTTCAGTTTTTTGCCTTTTTTGCCGCCGCGCACGCGCTCGTCATCGCCACCGCGACCACCACGCGCATCTTTGCCGCCTTTGCCTTTGCCGCCACGGCTGCCACGCATTTCGTCATCATCGCGGCTGTTGCGGCGGTCGTCTTTTTTGCGACTGCCGCTGCTGGGGTTTTCAGGCTGCCCTTGTTGCTGGGCGGGCGCAGCGGTTTTCAGGATGCCTGATTGAGCGCTTGGCTTGCCTGCTTTTTGCTCGGCTTTTTTGCGTTTGGCTTCTTCGGCTTTTTTCTCTAATTTTTCTTCGCTTGGCTTGGCGATGCGCTGCCCTTTGCCATCTTTGCCGTCTTTCTTGGCGGCAGCGGCTAAACGCGCTTCTTCTGCCGCTTGCAATTTGGCTTCTTCGCGGCGTTTGCGGCGCTCTTCACGCTCGACTTTTTCGCGTGCCAATTGCTCTTGCGCCTCGCGCAATTTAGCAGCGCGGTCGGCTTCTTCGCTGCGGCGTTCTGCCTCGGCAGCGTTCACCACTTCAACAGGCGTGGGCAATGGCTCGGGCGCAGCTTCTTTTTTCTTGCTGTTTTTGCGTTTTTTCTGATTGCCTTCGCTGGCTTTTTCAGGCTGCTCTTGTTTGCTCGCTGCGGCTTTTTCGCTAACTGTGTTTTCAGGCTGCGTTTGCGCTTGGGCAACAGGCTCAGCCACGGGTGTTACCGCTTCGCTTGCACTCTCAGCCGTTTGCGCTTTTTCAGGCTGCTTTTCTGCCTTGGCAGATTTACCCGCGCGCACGCGTTCGGCTTCGGCTTGCGCGGCGCGACGTTTTTCCTCGCGCTCGGTGGTTTCTTGCTCGGCAGCGGCAGCGTTTTCAGGCTGCGTTTGCTCGGCAGCTTGTGCTACGGCATCGCTTTCGCTGTTCAGGCTGCCTGAAACTTCGGCGGTATTTTCTGCGCTGGCAGCGTTTTCAGGCTGCCCTTCTTGTTCGGCTTTAAGCTGCGCCAGCAATTCTTCTTTGGAAACGGCGCGGCGGCGTTTTTTTACAACCACTTCGGTGTCGGTTGCAGACACGGTTTTTCGGCTAGTCATCTTTGTTTATTCCTTATGCATTCTCTTCTTCGGCGAACCAGTGCGCGCGGGCAGCCAGAATCACTTGTTCGGCTTCTTCGTTGCTCACGCCTGTGATTTCAATCAGCTCGGCAACAGACAGTTCCGCCAAATCATCGCGTTTGGTGATATTCGCCTCTGCCAAATCGCGCAACATATCCTCATCCACGCCGTCCAAAGTTCTCAAATCTTCATCAATCTCGTTGAGCTTGGCTTCGGCTTCCTCGGCGGCTTTGAGCACCACTTCGCGGGCTTTGGCGCGCAGGCTTTCTGCCAACTCGGCATCAAAGCCTTCCACTTCCAGCAATTCGCTGGCGGGCACATACGCCACTTCTTCCACGCTTTCAAAGCCTTCGTTCACCAGCGCATCGGCAATGTCTTCCGACACTTCAAGCTGTTCCACAAACAAATTCCGCGCCGCCGCGCTTTCGGCTGCGGTGCGCTCTTCGGCTTCTTGCAGCGTCATAATGTTTAACTGCAAGCCTGTTAATTCCGCCGCCAAGCGCACGTTTTGCCCGCCGCGCCCAATTGCCAAAGCAAGCTGATCTTCAGCAACGATGACATCCACTGAGTTCAACTCGTCGTCAATCACAATGCGGCTCACTTGCGCGGGCGACAGCGCGTTAATCACAAACTGCGCCGTATCATCAGACCACAGCACCACATCAATGCGCTCGCCGCCGATTTCGTTAGACACCGCGTTCACACGCGAACCGCGCACGCCAATGCACGTTCCTTGCGGATCAATGCGTTGATCGCGCGCCAGCACGGCGATTTTGGCGCGTTGTCCAGGGTCGCGCGCCACTTCTTTAATTTCCAACAAGCCATCGGCGATTTCGGGCACTTCTTGCGCAAACAATTCGCGCACAAAATCGGGCGCGGTGCGGCTGAGCAACACTTGCTTGCGCCCGCCGTTGAATTCTTCCAGCTTCCAAAACAGCGCGCGAATGCGATCACCGCTGCGATAGTTTTCACGCGGCAGCATTTGCTCGCGCGGAATCAGCGCATCCAATTTGGGCGCCAGCTCCACGATGATGCCGTGGCGCTCCATGCGTTTTACCGTGCCCGTTACGATGTTGTCGCGCGTTTCCAAAAAGTGATTCAAGATTTGCTCGCGCTCGGCATCGCGGATGCGTTGCAAAATGATTTGCTTGGCGGTTTGCGCGGCTTGTCGCCCAAAGGCTTCGTTGGGCAATTCTTCTTCGTAATAATCGCCCACGCTGATTTGGATTTCAGGCTGCTCTTCTTGGATTTGCTCAATGGTTTTTTCCAGCTCGGGATAGGTGTAATCCAAATCTTCCACGATGAGCCATTTGCGGATGGTTTTGTAGTCGCCTGTTTCGCGGTCAATGCGGATTTCCAAATCCATTTGCTCGCGGTCGGCTTTTTTCTTAGCTGCGATGCCCAGCGCCACTTCCAGCGCTTCAAATACAATTTCGTTGCTTACGTTTTTTTCGCTTGCCAAGGCTTCGGCAAGTAGCAAAATCTCTTTGCTCACGTTGATTCTCCTGAATGTTTAAAATTTAAATTCGGGTTTGATGCGGGCTTTGTCTATATTGCTCAGTTCAATGTGTGCGGTTTTACCGTCAAACGATAAGGTGAGCATTTGCGTGTTGGCATCAAAGGCTTCAATGCGCCCGATGAAGTTTTTTTGCCCATCTACGGGCAGGCGGGTTTTTAGCTTCACTTGGCTGCCCACAAAGCGGATGAAATCTTCGGCTTTTTTGAGCGGTCTATCCAAGCCAGGGCTGGAAATTTCTAGGTTTTTGTAGTCAATGTCTTCCACCATAAACACGCGGCTTAGGTGGTTGCTCACGGCGGCGCAGTCATCCACGGTGATGCCGCCTTCTTTGTCAATGAATACGCGCAAGGTGCCTTGCGCGGTGAGTTCGTGGTCCACCAGCTCGTAGCCAAGCCCGGGCAGGGTGGTGTCTAAAATGCTTTGAATGTCCATGTTTGCTTGTTTTTACAAAGGGTATAAATACAAAAAAATGACCGCGTGGGTCATTTTTCGGTGGAGGATGAAAAATTGGCGCAATTATACGGCTTTTTGCTTGAAAAGAAAAGGATGTTTTGCGGTAGGCAGCCTGAAAATGGGCGGTTTTAGGGCAGCCTGAAATTTAAAATGGAGCGGCGACGGCTCGTCGCCAAATTGTTTATTAAACAGCGCATTACTGATTTGCCAAGATGTCGGCGAGCCGCCGACGCTCCATCGGTTACAGGTTTTGCAAAG
>CAUSAW010000114.1:0-5515 GCA_963529725.1 uncultured Kingella sp.
TTAAAACAACTGGTAAGAGATAATTTATCCTAGTTATCTAGGACAGCCCCAAAAAGAATGGACGGACGACGAACATTGGACACTTGCCCCCGCCACGCCCGATGCCGTGAGCGAAGTCATCAACCAAAAAGGCGAAGTTACCGCAGGCAGCAGCCTGAAAACAGCGGCGGACGACATCAAACGAGACGGGCTGTATTACCCCAACCCCTACCGCTACACTCCGCACGAGCAGCGCATCGTGGACGATTTCAACCGCTTGACCGTGCTGCAACGGCTCACGCTCTGCTGCCAGAGTTCGCCCGCCGATGCAGACGAGCTGAACGTGCGTTACCAAATCGTCGAACGCCCCAACGCCGCCCAGCCGTATTACCGCTTGCAGAGTTTTTATACCAATGGCAAGCACGCAGGCGAGCGCGCAGGCGAGAGCGCAGCGGATACCGAGTTTCTGGTGAGCGCGGACGGCAAGCGGCGGTTTGTCGCACCCTATTCGGTGATTGCCGATGAAGACGACGCACCGATCCCGCTTGCCCGCTGGATACGCCAAAAGCTGCTGCGTGCGCGGGATTATTTGCGTGAAAATCCCAAAGCCCCGAACCGCTTTGATGTGAACAAAGAATTGCGCCGATGGTGATAGGCAGCCTGAAAGCGAGCTTGCGAGTTTCAGGCTGCCTTTCAACCTTACTCGACCCCCCAAAGGCAGCCTGAAATCCGTTTTCCCGCCGCGAAAACCCATCTTTCAGGTTGCCGCATTCAAGCGCACGCCGTCTTACAGTACAATCGCCCCTTTTTACAGTTGCTTAAAATGAAAATGAGACAAGGCGACAACGCCCGCCGTGTACGAGTAGTACATAAGAGCGTTGGCAACGCCGCATCATTGAAATTTTCAGCAACTATGCCAACCACAACAATAAGGAACACAACCATGCCTTTACATCTCACCCGCCGCCGCTTTCTCAAAAGCACCGTCGCCACAGCAGGCGCAATCGCCTTTGCCAGCCCCGTTTACCGTGTGCTCGCCGCCGATGAAGCCGCCGCGTATTACCCGCCCGCGCTGATTCGCGCCTTAATGGGCGACAACGACGGCAGCCAAGCCGCCGCCCACGGCGTTGCCCTGCGCGGGCAAAGCGTAACGCTGCCTGAAAAAGCCGGCGAGCAATACGACTTAATCGTTATCGGCGCAGGATTAAGCGGTTTGACCGCCGCCTATCTCTACCAAAAATCGCGCCCCAAAGCCAAAATCCTGCTGCTGGACGCGCACCAAGATTTCGGCGGACACGCCATCCGCAACGAATTTCGCGCCAACGGCAAACTCATCTTGGGCTACGGCGGCAGCGAATCCATCGATTCCCCCAAAACAGGCTATTCGCGCCAAGCCAAGCAACTGTTACGCGACTTGGGCATTGATTACACTAAATTCAACCGCTATTTTGACCAAACCCTATACGAAAAATGGGGCTTGAAAGAAGGCGTATTCTTTGATGAAGCTAGCTTTGGTAAAAACACCGTCGTTGCAGGGCAGCCTGAAACGGGCAACGCCAAAACCGCCGCCGTTATCGCGCAGTTCCCCATGCCCGAAGATGCCCGCGCCGCGCTCACCGCGCTCTACACCCAGCCTACCGATTACTGGCAGGGCAAAAGCAAACGCGCGCGCACCGAGCTTGCCCACAGCACCAGCTACTACGACTTCCTGAAAAACACCGCCAAGCTGCCCGAAAGCGCCCTGAACTATCTCACCCAAATCAGCAGCGAATACTGGGGCATTTCCATCCACGCCATTTCCGTGTATTCCGCACTGCAAGAGGGCTACCCTGGCGTGCAAAACCTGAAACTGAGCCGCGAAGCCCACGCCGAAGAGCCCTATATCTACCACTTCCCAGACGGCAACGCTTCCATCGCCCGCCTGCTGGTTCGCAAGCTGATTCCCAACATCGCCGCAGGCAATACCATGGAAGACATCGTTACCGCGCAGTTTGATTACGGCAAACTCGACTTGCCCGCCAACAACGTGCGCATCCGCCTGAACAGCACCGCGCTCATCGTGCAAAACACCGATAAAGGCGTTGCCGTTGCCTACAAAACCCCAAGCAGCCAAGATTTAGTCCGCGCCGATGCGGCAAAATGTATTTTCGCGGGGCACAGCGCATTGGCGGCGAGAATCATGCCCGAAATGCCCGAAGCGCAAAAAACGGCGGAATTGAGCAATTCGCGCACGCCCATGGTGTATGCCAACGCGCTGGTGAAAAACGCCCGCGCCTTCAAAAAACTGGGCGTGCACCGCCTGTATTCGCCCGCCGCGTTCTTCTGCGACGTGAAGCTCGACGACCCCGTAAGCATCGGCGATTACCAATTCGCCAAAACGCCTGACGAGCCGATTGTGATTCACATGGCGCACATCGCTACCGCCACCGAAGGCAAAACGCCGCAGGAAATGTATAAAAAAGGGCGCGGCAAACTGGCGGGCATGAAGTTTGACGCGATTAAAGAAGAAATGCTCAAACAGCTCCGCGCCATCTACGCGCTGGCAGGCGAAAATCTGGACGACAATCTGCTGGATATTTCCATCAACCGCTGGTCGCACGGCTACAGCTACGAGCGGCTGGATTTGTTCAACACCGAGCGCAACGCGGCGGACACCACTGCGCAAATGCAAAAACGCCTGGGCAACATCCTGATGGCCGGCAGCGACGTGGCGTGGAAGCCTTATGTGCAAGATGCCATTGACCAAGCGTATCGCGCGGTGAAAGAGGCGCTTGCATAAAAGCCGTCGGCAAACATTAGAGGCAGCCTGAAAATGGGGGGAACCCGTTTTCAGGCTGCCGATTTGTTTTCACAACTGATTGCTCCACCAATAACTTGCCCAAACCAAAGGCAGCCTGAAACCCCCATACTCCCTTTTTCCCCCAAACTCATCCAAAAAGAACTACCCCACCGCTAATCCCAAACAACTAAACGGCAGCCTGAAAACGGATAAAACGATTTCAGGCTGCCTACTTCTTGCGGATTAGTTGTTGTTATTAAAGGATAATTTTTGATTTACGTCAATAAACAAGCCGTAAAGTGCCAGTAGCATTCACACATCTTAAAACAAATTAACAAAGTCATTGCAGTTCGCTGATTGGCTCTTGTGAACCAATATCTACAAAAAAAATCTACAAAGGAGAAATCCCCATGCCATCTCCAAATCTCTGGCGCGTATTACCCCTTGCCTTGTTGTGCGCCCACGCATGGGCAGACACCGACGCCGATGCGCCGCACACGCAGGAATTATCGCCCGTGGTGGTAACGCCGTCGCTGTCGTCTCAAAGCGGGCACACCGTGCAAATCAATCCCAAATCCGCCGTGCAGCCGCTGCCTGCCAGCGATGGCGCAGGCGTGTTGCAGTCCGTGCCCAATATGAGCGTAATCCGCAAAGGCGGCAGCTCGGGACCCATTGCTGTGCGGCTTGGGCATTCAGGCAGACGGGCAGTTTATCTACGGCGGCTGCGGCAACCGCATGGACCCGCCCACCGCCTACATTTTCCCCGGCTCGTTTGACAACGTTGTCGTAACCAAAGGGTCGCAAACCGTAACCGAAGGCTCAGGCATGGCGGCAGGCGCGGTGCGCTTTATCCGCAAAACGCCAAAACCCGCCGAAAGCGTAACCGCCCATGCCAACCTAGCCGCCACAGTCGGCAGCTTCGGACGCTTTGACCTGATGGGCGATGTGGACGTGCAAGGCAAATACGGCTACATCCGCGCCAACGCCATCCACAACCAATCCGATGATTACAAAGACGGCGACAAAACCGAAGTGCATTCCCATTTCAAACGCCATTCGTCATCGCTGCAAGTGGGCGCAACGCCAACCGAAAACACCGTTATCTCGCTGGGCTACGAGCGCAGCCGTGGCGAAGCGGCATACGCTGACCGCGGCATGGACGGCAGCAAATTTAACCGTGACGCATGGACCATCAAAGCCCTGCAACGCAATATCACGCCGTGGTTAAGCGAAGTATCCCTAAGCTACGGGCGCAGCAAAGTGGATTACATTATGGATAACTACTCGCTGCGCAAAGCCCCGCGCATGCGAATGCTGGTGAACCCCGAGCGCATTGTGGATACCGCGCAACTGCGCGCGTTAAGCCAATTTGGCAATTTTGAACTGCAAACAGGGCTGGATTGGATGCACGACCGCCACAACAGCCGCATGCTCAACGGCAGCGTGCAAATCAAAGGCAAAGACATAGACCGCCTGCCGTCCATTCCGTTTGTCGGCGACCAAGATTTCCGTCAACACGGCGTTTTCGCCGAATTGTCATGGCAGCCCAACAGCACGCAAAAAGTAGTCGGTTGCGCTACGACCGCATCCGCGCCACCTACGAGCGCGACCCATTGCCCGCCATGCGTAAAAACGCCGCCGCCTTTGCCGCTAATCGCGAGCAAACGTATAACCTGAAAGCAGGCTTTGCCAGTTTGGAACAACAAATCGGCATCGGCAAATACCGCATCGGCTTGGGCGTTGCCGAGCGCGCGCCCGATTATTGGGAACGCAACCGCGCCTACGCGCTCAAACCCGAGCGCAACACGCAATTAGACATGGGCGCAATGTGGCAGCACGGCGCATGGCAGACTTCCGCATCGCTGTTTGCCAGCAACATCAAAAACGGCAAAAACCGCAGCGACAACCTGCCGCTGGCGCAAATGCCGCCTTTGGAGGTCAAAACCTTCCTGAACTGGGACAACGGTAAATTCAGCGCAGGCGCATTGTGGCGTGTGGTGGCGAAGCAAAACCGCTTTGCCAAAGGGCAAGGCAACATTATCGGCACAGACTTGGGCGCATCCAGCGGCCTTGGCGTGCTCTCGCTGAACGCAGGCTGGCGGTTCGCCAAAAACGCCACCTTGCAAGCGGGCGTGGACAACGTGTTCAACAAAACCTATGCCGAATTTGTAAGCAAAAGTGGACACGACAGCGCGTATGCGGGCGCACCGAGCATTCGGGTAAACGAACCGGGACGGCAGTTCTGGCTGCGCGTGCAGGCGAATTTTTGATTGAGTATTTTTGATTTGGGTTAGTAGTAGAGAGAGAAGCAGGCAGCCTGAAAACGCGAAGTTGGCGTTTTTGGGTTGTTTGTTTTTTGGGAGTGATTGGGTTTATTGGTTTGGGTTGGTTTGGGAATTTTTTGGGGGATTGTTTCGCAGCCATTGTTTAGGTAGGCAAAAGGCAGCCTGAAAACCAGAGAACCTATTTTCAGGCTGCCTTTTCATTTAGAAAGATTGTTCCACAGCCATAATCCAATCAAGCCAAAAGCAGCCTGAAAATGGAAAATATCGCTTTTCAGGCTGCCGATTTACTTGGGAATACTGCCTTGTTTTCATACTTCAAACCACTCAAAGGCAGCCTGAAAAACGGAAAACAACTTTTCAGGCTGCCCATTCATTTTGAAAGACTGTTTCGTAGTCGTAATCCAAATAACTCAAAGGCAGCCTGAAAACCATAAAACAGCGTTTTAAGGCAGCCTTTTTTCAATTGGAAAGA
>CAUSAW010000115.1:0-5491 GCA_963529725.1 uncultured Kingella sp.
ATTTAAAGGTGTCGGATGGCAGCGCAACATTGGGTTTTTCGTATTTGGGCGCAAGGTTGCAAGCGGATAGGGCAACGCTTACGGCAACCGCAGTCAATGAATGTTTAAACACAGTTTTCATAATTTTCCTTACAGAATGGTTTTCAGGCTGCCTATGCTATACCTATTTTAGGCAGCCTGAAAACCGATTTAATGCTTGCTGAATGCTTGGGCATCAATGTCTTCTTCATCGTCAAACAAATCCAACTCGCCTTGAACGGGCGGTTGCTTGCCGCCTGTAAAGAAGCGCACCACAAGGTTCACGATGATATAGAACATCGGCACAAGGAACACTGATAGGAACGTGCCCACCAGCATACCCCAGAACACTGCCGTGCCAATCGCGCGTTGGCTGGCTGATGATGCGCCCGTGGCGATATACATCGGCACAACGCCCAAGATAAACGCAAACGAAGTCATCAAAATGGGACGGAAACGCAATTTGGCGGCGCGTAATGCCGATTCGGCAATGGATTTGCCCGCGTTGTGCAAGTCTTGGGCAAACTCAATAATCAGGATGGCGTTTTTCGCGCTCAAACCCATTACCGTAATCATACCCACCGTGAAATACACGTCATTGCTGTAATTGCGGATGATTGCGCCCAAGCCTACGCCCAAAATCCCCAGCGGCACAACCAACAGCACCGAAAACGGAATAGACCAGCTTTCATACAACGCCGCCAATGCCAAGAACACGGCAACCGCTGCCAGCGCGTAAATCATGTTTTGTTGCGATGTGCCTTTGGCTTCTTCGCGGGATTGACCTGCCCATTCCAAGCTGTAATTGCCCTGCAAGTCGTTCACCATTTTTTGCACTTCTGCCATTGCTTCGCCTGTGGATTTGCCCGCAGCGGGCGCACCGCTTATCTGCATGGCAGGATAGCCGTTAAAGCGTTCGCTTTGCTCAATACCTTTTTCCCATTTCACGCTGGCAAAAGACGAGAGCGGAATCAGCGTGCCGTTGCCTGCGGGAACGGTTAACGCCAAGATGTCTTCAGGCTGCATCCGCGATTTGGCTGATGCTTGCACAATCACGCGCTGCAAACGCCCATCGTTGGGGAAGTCGTTGACATAAGTGGACGATAGTGCTGTGCCCAATACGCTGCGAATGCTGGCAAAGCTCACGCCGTTAGAAGCCGCTTTCATGCGGTCAATCTCAATTTTTAATTGCGGCGCATCGTCCAAACCGCTGGCGCGTACGTTTGATGGGTCAAACATGGCAGGGTTTTGGCGCATTTTTTGGATTAACTCATCGCGGCGGGCAACCAATTCTTCGTGGTTGTATGTGCCACGCGCTTGCAAATAGAAGCCGAAACCCGAGTCGTTACCCAATTCCATAATTGGCGGTGGGTTCAATGCCAGCGCAAAACCGTCTTGGATTGCGCCGCTCATCATTGCGCCTGTGATTTTGCCAGCCACCGCATCGGCGGTGCTGCCTGCGCCTGCGCGCTCTTTCCAGTCTTTGAGCATGATAAAGCCCATACCCATGTTTTGACCGCTGCCTGTAAAGCTAAACCCAGACACGGTAATCACATCTTGGACTTCGGGCATAGAATGCGCCACTTGGTTGAGCGTTGCCAAGGTTTTCTCGGTGCGCTCGGCGGTTGCGCCTGTGGGCAACTGCACGGTGGTCATAATATAGCCTTGGTCTTCGCTGGGGATAAACGAGCTGGGCAAGCGCGTAATCAACACGAATGCGCCCGCGCCCAATGCCAAGTAAATCACAAACATCACGCCAGCTTTGCGCAAGGTTTTGCCAATCCAGCCTGAATAAGTGCGCGTGCCAGCATTAAACACGCGGTTAAACCAGCCAAAGAAGCCTTTTTTGGTGTGATTATGCCCTTTGGGAATCGGTTTAAGCATGGTGGCGCACAGCGCTGGCGTGAGCGTTAATGCCAAGAAAGCGGAGAAGCCAATCGCAAACACCATAGTCAGCGAGAATTGGCGGTAAATATTACCCGCCGCACCGCTCAACAGCGACAGCGGCACAAACACCGAAACCAACACGGCGGTAATGCCGACAACCGCGCCCGAGATTTGTCCCATCGCTTTTTTGGTGGCTTGTTTAGGCGGCAAACCTTCTTCCGCCATAATCCGTTCTACGTTTTCCACCACCACAATCGCATCGTCCACCACAATACCAATCACCAGCACCATGGCAAACATGGTCATCACGTTAATGGACATACCCATATACGAAATCGCAGCAAATGCACCCAACAGCGAAATCGGCACAACAATGGTGGGAATTAAGGTGTAGCGGAAGTTTTGCAGGAAGATAAACATCACGATAAACACCAACACAATCGCTTCGCCCAGCGTATGCACCACTTTTTCAATGGATAGGGATACGAAAGTAGAAGTATCGTAAGGAGCAGACCATGTTACGCCTTGCGGGAAGAAAGGCTGCAATTCGTTCATTTTGGCTTTAATTGCCGTTGCGGCTGCCAAGGCGTTACCCGAGTTAGACAGCGAAACTGCCATACCTGCGGCTTTTTTGCCGTTCAAATAAGAAGATGCACTATAAGATTGGCTGCCTAAACCAATTTCTGCCACGTCTTTCAAATAAACGTTGGCACCGTTGGTGTCGCTGCGCAGCAGAATGTTGCCGAATTCTTCGGCGGTTTTCATTTGCCCTTCGGCACTGATTGTGGCGGTGATTTGCTGCCCTTGGCTGGCGGGCAAATCACCCAATGCACCTACGGACAATTGCGCGTTTTGCGCGGAAATGGCTGCGGTTACATCGCCAAAGGAAATGTTGTAGCTTTTGAGCTTGGCAGGGTCCACCCACACACGCATGGCGCGTTGTGCACCAAACAAGCGCACATTGCCCACGCCATCAATGCGTTGCAACTCGGGCACTACGTTGCGTTGCGCGTAGTCCGCCATTTCTTCTGATGATTTGGTATCAGAGTTTAGAAACACCACCATCAGGAAGTTGGAGCGTGCTTTGGATACGGTAATCCCGTTTTGTTGCACGGTGGAAGGCAGCAAGGCGGTTACTTCCGAGAGCTTGTTTTGCACGTTCATCTGCGCCAAGTCTTCGTTGGTTTCGGGCGTGAACGTGAGCGTTACGCTGCCCCTGCCGCTGGAATCGGCGGAAGTGGTCATGTAATCCAAGCCTTCCACGCCGTACATATTGCGCTCAATCACCGCCAATACGCTGTCTTCCATCACTTTTGCTGACGCACCAGGGTAGGTGGCGGTGAGCGTGATGGTGGGCGATGCTACGGATGGATATTGCGAAATGGGCAAACTTCGGATGCCAATTACACCTGCAATCATGATGAAAATGGCAATTACCCACGCAAAAATCGGTCTATCAATAAAAAAACGAGCCATGTTTATTCCTTATTGGGCAGCAGAGGCAGCCTGAATTTCAGATGCAGCAGCGGCTTTTTCTGCTGGCGCAGAAGCGGGCATTGAAGCGGGCGCGGATGATGCAGCGGCGGCAGTTGCGCCAGATGTAGCTTGCGCGGCAGGGGCTTTGGATGCGCCAGCGGCGTTTTCAGGCTGCCAAGGCTTGGTTTGCACTTTGTTTGAGCCTGTTCGGGCGGCCATTTGCCCTGCAATCATGATGCCATCCACAATCACTTTATCGCCTGCTTTCAAGCCTTCGGTGATGACCCAGTTTTCGCCTTTTTGCGCGACAACTTTAACAGGGCGCGGCTCCATGCCGCTTTCGGCGTTCACCACCATAACGGTATCTTGCGCGCCGCGCGTAACGGCTTGTTGTGGCACAACAAAAGCGTTGGTTACGCCTGCTAGCGGCAATTTCACGCGAACGTATAAACCGTTCATCAAAATGTGTTCGGGATTGGGCACAACGGCGCGGATGGTGAATTGCCCCGTGCTTTCGTCCACGGTTGAATCGGCAAACAGCAAGCGCGCTTTGTGTGGATATTCGGTGCCATCTTCCAGCATCACGCTGGCTTCCACGTTTTCATTTGCCACGCGATCGCCTGCGGCAAGCTGTTTACGCAATTTCAGCATATCGCTGGCGGATTGTTTGATGTTGACATACAAATAATCGGTTTCGGTAATCAGCGCCATTTGCGTGTTGTTGGCGGTTACCAATGCGCCTTCGGTTACCAGCGATTGCCCGATTACGCCTGAAATCGGCGCGGTGATGTGTGCGTGGTTCACGTTCACTTGCGCGGCTTTAATCGCCGCATTGGCAGATTTCACTTGCGCTTGGGCAGAGCGTTGCGCGGCAAGGGCGGCATCCCATTCTTGTTTGCTGATGGCATCGGCGGCCACCAAAGGCTGATAGCGCGATACATCGGCGTTGGCTTTGGCTAAGGCAGCTTGCGCGCTGGCAAGGCTGGCGCGTGCGCTTTCTAGGTTGGCAACATAGCTGGCATCATCCAGTTGATACAAAGGCTGCCCCGCGCGAACCACGTCGCCTTCTTGGAACAAACGGCGTTTCACAATGCCTGAAACCTGCGGAATAATCGGTGCAGAGCGCACGGCTTCCAAGCGGCCAGGTAAATCCATTTCCAGCAAAACGTCTTCGGGCTGAACTGTTAGCACGCTGACCATGGGTGCGGGCATTTGCTTTTGCGCGCCTGTGCCTTGTTGTTGCGAGGCTTCGCCTTCTTTGCCACCGCAAGCGGCAAGTGCCAATGCTGTGGCTGCGGCTAACACGGCGATACGCCAAGGTTGCATTGTCATATTTTGTTTTCCTATTTGACTGATGATTGAAATGTTTTCAGGCAGCCTGAAAATACCCACTCAGTTTCAGGCTGCCTTTTAGCGATATAATAAAAAGCGGCATTATACATTCATTGATGAATGTTGATTAATTTTTTTAAAAACAAGCCACAGGGAACAGTAAGGATGCGAAAAACCAAAACCGAAGCGCAAAAAACACGCCAACATTTGCTGGATGCTGCATTGGAAGTTTTCTGGCGCGAGGGCGTTACCCGCGCTTCATTGCAGGCGATTGCGCAAGAGGCAGGCGTTACGCGCGGCGCGTTGTATTGGCATTTTAAGAATAAAGAAGATTTGTTTGAAAACTTGTTTGAGCGGCAATTTGCCGATTTTTTAGCGGCGTTTAATGACGAAACCTTGCGCGATAAACAAGATGTGTGGACGCATTTGCAGCACAATCTCAACGCGCTGTTTGAAGCCTTGGTTACCAAAAAAGAGCGGCATAAATTTTGCAATGTGATGTTTTTAAAATGCGAGCAAACTACCAGTAATGAAACGATTACCGCGCTGGCGTGCCGCTATCATCGCCTGTTTCAAAAGCAGATTGCTTATGCGCTGCAATTGAGCCGCGAGCAGGGCAGCTTGCCTGAAAACACGGATATTGAATTGGCGGCGATTTATTTGGAAAGCAGCTTGGTGGGTTTGGTGAAAATTTGGCTGGATGAGCCTGAACGGTTTGATTTGGGGGCTGTACTAGATAAGCAGTCATGTTAGACTGCAAAAATGAATATAACTCATT
>CAUSAW010000116.1:0-5479 GCA_963529725.1 uncultured Kingella sp.
GCATGGGGATGAGAATGCCGCTGAGCTGTTGGATGGTTTTGGTGGTGCGGTAATAGGTGTGCATCAGTTGCTCTATGGCGGCGGTGTGGTTTTCGGTTTTCAGGCTGCCTTGAATGGGGTTGCGGCAGCCTGAAAATGGGTTGCGCTGGGCAAGGGTGTGTTGCAGGTCGAATATCAGGCGGTCTTCTTCGCGCTGGGCGGCAAGGTGTAGGGCGATGCGTAGCTGGGCGAGCGTGCGATGGCTGTGGCGCAGCAGCTTGGTTTCGGTGGGGGTGATGATGCTGTTGGCGGCGGCGGATGGGGTGGCGAGATTGAGATTTTGCACGCGGGCAAGCCAGTTGATGACGTGCAAATCGCGCAGGCTACCGATGCCGTTTTTGATGTGGGGTTCTAGTGTTTGGCTGGGCTGCTTGGCGTGGCGTTGCTGCATTTCCAGCAGTTTGCTTTCTATAAAGGGGACGATTTCGCGCTGTTGGTTGAAGATGTGGATGGCTTGTTGCGCAAGGGCGCGGTTGCCGCAAAGGGGGCGGGCTTCTAGCAGGGCGGTGCTGGTGGTTAAATCGTTTTGCGCGGCTTGGGCGATTTGTTTCAGGCTGCCTGATTGTGGCGCGGGGGTGAGTTGGTTGTCCCACAAGGTTTGGATAAATTGGGTGATGCGTTCTTGCTCGGCGGTGGTGAGTTCGTTGAGCGAGAGAATGGCAAGGTCTAAATCGGAATGGGGATAGAGTTCGCCGCGCCCGTAGCCGCCTGTGGCGAGCAGGCAAAGCTGTGGGCAGCCTGAAAAATGGCGTTGCCAAAGGGCGGCAAGCAAGGCATCGGCAGCGGCGGTGTGGCGGCGGAAATAGCAATAGGGGCGATGGTCGCGCTGGAAGGATTGCGCGGCAGCAAGGGCGGCGGCGCGGTAGGCGACGAATGGGGTTTCAGGCTGCATGGTGGGCTTTCGTTGCAAGTGGGCGGCGGTTATCAGCCAAACAATTCTGAATGCGAACCCAGCCGCGCTAAATGCAATTCTTGTTCACGGATAGCGTATATCAACAGCAAATCGGGTTTGATATGGCATTCGCGGTAATCGCTTAAATCGCCTTTGAGCGGATGGTCGCGGTATTTTTCGGGCAGCGGAATGTCGTTGAGCAGGCTATGCAACACTTCCGCCCATTCGGCAGTCAGCAAATCGGCAAAGTTTTTCTTGGCTTCGCGTTTGAACTGGCTGGTGGGAACAGGTTTTTTCACGCTTGCTGCTCCTGAATATCGCGCATCATTTCTTCTAAGCTGTTGTATCGCTTGGCGGTTTTAAACTCTTCGCGGGCGGCGATTAAACTTTGGCGCGTGGCTTCGTTGTGGCTTTCGACGGCGGCTTTGTAGTCAAAAGACAGCGGCACGGTGCGCGTGTCGGCGACTTGGTTTAAAAACAGCTTAATCGCTTGCGATGGCGACAAGCCATAGCTTTCAAACACCGCAAAGGCGCGTTCGCGCAGGTTGTCATCCAAACGAATATTGTAGTTGGTCGTTGCCATAGGGTTTCCTTTTGTGCATTGGTATTACATTTAATGGGCGATTATAGGGCTTTGTGTTTACAGTAGCAAACAATAGGCAGCCTGAAATGGGCTTTATTGGTTTTCAGGCTGCTCTATTTAAAACAGGTTCTTAACCACCCCCGCCAGCAAAATTTGCTAAAATGCCAGCCTTTCTCATTTCCAGCCCGCCGCCCATGTCTTCCTTGCCTAAATTTCATTTATCCCCCGCCCATTGGCGCATTAGCCGCATGGCTTTGGTTGCGTGTTTGATTGTGGCGGGTGTTTATTTGGGCGGCTCGGCGGCGTTGTACCGCGTATCCGAATACGAAGCCTTGCAACAGCGCGCCAACGAAACTCTGGCAGGCACGCGGCGCAAGGTGCAGTTTGACGTGCAAATTGAGCGCAGGCTGTTTCCACGCCCCACGGTGATTCTGCACAATGTTGTGTTAAGCGAAGCCGATGGCAAAACCCCAGCGCTGCGCGCGCGCGAAGTAAAAATTGGCATTGGTTGGAGCAGCCTAATCAGCGAGCCGACCATTGAAAAGCTGGTGTTGGATGATGCCAACGCGCTGCTGGTGCGCAACAACCAAGGGCGTTGGAACATTGCCGATTTATGGCAAACGCGCAACCAGCGCCCCGCCGTGTTTAACCGCGTGCAAATTAACGGCGGCAATTTAATCGTGCGCGATGCCGAGCAAGGCGAATTCAGATTCAACGAAATCAACCTTGCCCTTGCGCGTCAAAACGCCACCACCATCAGCTATCAACTGGAAGCCCAAGCCCAATCGCCCTATTGGGACAGCCTGCAACTCACCGCCACAGGCGACACCATCAGCAGT
The DNA here is from genome assembly GCA_963529725.1 of uncultured Kingella sp. GTDB lineage: Bacteria > Pseudomonadota > Gammaproteobacteria > Burkholderiales > Neisseriaceae > Kingella_B. The sequence goes on from CAUSAW010000116.1 coordinate 2,354, forward strand.
CCCAACAGCCAGCAATTCCCCAAGCTCGCCGTCAAATTCAACGGCAAAGAAAACAGCTACACCTTTTCAGGCAGCCTGAAAACCAACGCTGCATGGCAAGAACAAGATTTCATCGCCGAAAACAGCAAGCTAGAAATCGCCAGCCATCGCCACAACAGCACCTTCAACATCAGCATCACCAAGCTGGTTAGCCGTTTTGCCGACACCAAGCTCACGGGCATCAACGCCGTATTCACCGCGCCCAGCCATCCCAACCAGCCCACAGGCACGCTTTCCGCCGCCCAAGCCCAATGGAACGACAACGAGCTGCACAGCAACGAAATCAACCTAGATCTTAATACGCGCAACAGCCAGCAAGACAACCTAGACATCAACGCCAAATCCGAGCTGGTATGGCGCAGCGCCAGCGGCGCACGGTTTAACAAACTCAAATTCATCAGCACCCAAACCACGCCACAAGGCACGCCCCGTTTCGCCAGCGAAATGGAAGGCAGCCTGAATTTTGCCCACCTTGCCAACTGGCAAATCCAGCTACAAGGCTTGTTTGACAAACAGCCAGCCAACATCCGCATCAACCGCAGCGAAAACCGCATCACAGGCAGCCTGAAAATCGCCAAGCTCAACACCAAAAACTACACCGCGCTCATCAAAAACAACCCCAGCACCAGCGACATCAGTCAAATATTCCCCACCGCCCCCTTAACCTACCAAATTGACACCGACATCGGCACGCTAGAAACCCCCGTCGCCCAGATTGACAACGTGCACGCCAGCATCAACGCCAGCGCCGAAGCCATCATCTTCGCCCCGCTCAACGCCGATTTATACAGCGGACACACCGAAGGCAGCCTGATCATCCAAAACCGCACCCCCATCGCCTACCAGCTCCATCAAAAAGCCCAAGGCGTGCAAATTCAACCGCTGCTGCAAGATTTGTTTAAACAAAGCAGCATCAGCGGCAAAGGCACCACCGAATTCGCCCTTGTCGCCCAAGGCAGCAAGCCAGATGAACTGCTCGCCAGCCTGAACGGCAGCGTGAAACTGGATATTAACGATGGCGAATGGTCGGGCATCAGCCCCAACCGCATCCGCAATTTGCTGGTGGGCATCGGCAACAGCACGCCCGAAGCCGAAGCCGCCGCCATGCCGTTTAGCCATTTTGTGCTGGATGCCAACATTCAAAACGGCATCAGCAACCACACCGCCCAAGCCACGCTCACCCAACCTGCCGCCACCATGACCAGCAGCGGCAAGCTCAACCTTGCCAGCAACGAGATCAACGAAGACATCCAATTCAAAGGCAACGCCGAGAGCCAACCGCTGCCCATCCGCGTGAGTGGCAAAATGGACAACCCCAGCGTGAGCCTGAATTTCCAACAAATCACATCAGGCAGCACCACCGCCGAAGAAAAACAAAAAGCCATCAGCAACGCCTTAAAACAACAATGGCAATGGTTTATCGCCCAGCCCAGCACGCAGCCTGAAAACGCCAATGGCGACAGCATTGCACCACAACCTGCTGCCAAACCTGCGCCCAAGCCCATCCGCAAGCCCGCGCCCAAATCCGCCGAGCCAGACAAACCTGAAAATCGCAACGAAGCCAAACACGAGCCGCGCATCGTCTTGCCCAAAGCCAAGCCCACTGCTAAACCCGTTGCCAAGCCCGTAAGGCAGCCTGAAAAAGCCAAAGCCAACGACAAAGCCACAAGGCAGCCTGAAAAAGCCAAAACCAATAACAAACCCAACGGCAAGCAAGCCGAAAAAGCCCCCGCCAAGAAAAAATAAGCAGCCATTGACACGCCAGCCATCGCCAGCGTTTCCTGATTTTCAGGCTGCCCCACCCCATCACCGCTTCCCCCCAACCACCAACCAAAGGAGCAACAAAATGGCAACATTAAACCACCCCTATTTTGGGTTATTAGACAGCGACACGCTGGCAGACGAAGTAGATGTGCTGTGGGAGCACGACGTAGCGTTAAACGGACACGCCATCAACGCCCAAATTTGGGCCACCGCCGAAAGCGAGCTAGATGTCGCCGAGCTAGACCAGTTCGCCCAACGCCTGCAAAACCTTGCCGAGCTAGACCAACTCGCCCGCGCCGCCTTGCAAGAATATCTGGCAGACGACGACAGCTATCTCACCCACCACCGCGAAGAAATGGAAGGCGGCGACGCGCTGCCCACCACCACCGCCGACTTTGTCGCTGCCATGACGCTCAACGGCATCGCCCTGTGGCACCAAGACCCATTTGACGAAGGCAGCGGCCCGCTGGTGCTGGACTACATGATAGACCCCGACCACAGCGACGAAATTCTCGCCGTCTCCGTCACCGCCGCTGGCGAAATTGAAGAAATTAACTGGGAGAGCTAGGCGCAACAGCAACACAGCATAAAGGCAGCCTGAAAAGGGATAAAACCCGATTTCAGGCTGCCTTTTGTTTGTTTTGGCGAGTGCGATTTCAATGTGCTGGTGGCAATGATGATGGCGGTGCATCGTTTGCTTCTGCGCCGAGCGGTTCGGCTGTTTTGCGCGGCGATGTCGCAGCAGTAGAGCAGGGGGCGTTTGGGGGCATGGTGGGCTCTTGTGGCTTTGCTTGTTTACAACCATTGTTTCAGGCTGCTAACGGGGATGTCCCATTGCCATACGCCGTTTTGGCTGATGCCGTCCAGCCCGCGCAGGAAGAGATAGCGGATGTGGATGGTATCAGGGCAGGCGTTGCGGCTGGCGAGATAGCGGGCGGTGGCGATGGCGTAGAGCAGGGCTTGTAGGGCGTAGTGGTGTTGGGCGATGGCTTGGTTTAGAGCGGCTTGGGTGTAGTCGCTGGGGCTGTTGCCGAGCCAGTTGGATTTGTAGTCAATGATTAGGGTGTCGCCTTGTTTGGTTTGGGCGAGCAGGTCTATGTAGCCGTTGATGTAGCCTTGCACGTCGCGGAAGCTAAGATTTTGTGCGGCGGCGATGATTTCGGGGGCAAGTTGGCTGTGTTGCGCGAACCATGTTTTCAGGCTGCTTAGGGTGAAGTGTTGGGTGTGCAGCAGGAAGGCGAATTCGGTGAGTATGTTTTGCGGGGGTAGGGTGCTGAGTGTGGTGTGGGGCAGCAGGGGTGTGTGGCGGGTGTTGTCTAGCAG
>CAUSAW010000117.1:0-5423 GCA_963529725.1 uncultured Kingella sp.
TGGGGTGCGGGGGAATTTACGGGTTTTTTGGGAGTTTTGCAAAGGTTTCAGCCTGAAAATCAATCCATCCAGCAAAAAAACCGTTTGGCAGAATACCAAGCGGTTTTGTTTTTTCAGGCTGCTGCCTTGTTCACATGATGAGGCAGCCTGGAAATGGGTGAGTGGAGTTTCAGGCTGCCTTTTGTCGGCGAGCCGCCGACGCTCCATTGTGGGGTTTTCAGGCTGCCTTTTGTTTACTAGCCAGAGTAGAGCAAGGCGTGCCTACGCGCTTGTTAATCCAATTTAAATATAAAATTGGGCAAAAACACGGTGGGAACCCGTTTGCCGCCGCGCGTGGCAGCCTGAAAACGATATTGGCGTGCGGCGGCAACGGCGGCTTTGTCTAACAGCGGCGAACCACTGGATTCCGCCACTTCCACCAAGCGGATGCGGTTATTCGGTGCAACCATCACGCGCAGTGTTACGCTGCCTTCTATGCCGTTTTCTAGGGCTAGGGGTGGATAGACAGGCGTAACGGTTTTTATCACTCGTCCTTTGGTATTTTTAACTGCTTGCGTTTTGGCGTGAGCGGCGGGGGCAATCAGCGCAAGGCTGGTGATTAAGGCAAGCAAAGGGTTTCGCATGGTGTTATCCGCCAAAAACTTGTCGCAATATTTTTGAAAACGGTTTTTCATCATCGGAGTGCATTTGGAACGTGAAGCGGGTGGTAAACACGGTATGCACGGGTTTGCCGTTGCGTAGGGCAGCCTGAAAAGTGGATTTGTATGCCGCTTTTTTTGCAGATTCATCCAAAAAAGTTGAACCGCTGGATTCCACAATTTCTACCTGTTCCACGCTGTTATCAGGGGCAACGAAGATGCGTAATTTGACTGTGCCTTCTTCTTCGTTTTCTAGGGCTAGGGGTGGATAAACGGGATTGGCATAGTTGACTAATTTGCCTTCCACATAGTGGGGCTGTTTGGCAAATGCTGGGGCAATCAAGGTGTAGCAGACAATGAGGCTGAATAGATAATTGCGCATGGTTGGGTGTTTTTCAAAATGGTGGGGTAAGCCAAAAATGGTTGATTGGTGCGCTAAGGCAGCCTGAAAACCTTGTTTCGCCATCAACACGGCGTGGTTATGGCTTTTCAGGCTGCCTTACATATCAATCCAACACTATTTCACCCGCATATCGCCTGTTTCAATAAACCGCTGATGCCACGATAGGGCTTCGCTCAACAAATGCGGTGTATGCAAGCCGCCGCCTGATTGCTCGGCGCGCTCGTAGTAATCGCGCAGCATTTCGCGGTAGTCGGGATGGGCGCAGTGGTCAATAATCAGGCGGGCGCGTTGGCGGGGCGATTTGCCGCGCAGGTCTGCTATGCCTTGCTCGGTTACTACGAACATCACGTCGTGCTCGGTGTGGTCGTGGTGCGAAACCATGGGCACGATGCAGGAAATTGCGCCGTCTTTGGCAACCGATGGGCTCACGAAGAACGAGTAATACGCATTGCGGGCAAAATCGCCTGAGCCGCCGATGCCGTTCATCATGCGCGTGCCCATGATGTGCGTGGAGTTCACGTTGCCGTAAATATCGGCTTCTATCATGGCGTTCATGCCGATGACGCCTAGGCGGCGAATCAGCTCGGGGCTGTTGGTGATTTCTTGCGGGCGCAGGATGATTTTGTCGCGCAGAAAATCAATGTTGTCGTTGAAGCGTTGCAGCGCATCGGGGCTAAATGACAGCGCGGTGGCGGATGCGGCAACCATTTTGCCTGATAGCAGCAAATCCAGCATGCCGTCTTGCAGCACTTCGGTGAAGCCTGTGATGTTTTCAAAGCGGCTGTGTTGCAAGCCTGCCAGCACGGCGTTGGCAACATTGCCCACGCCCGATTGCAGCGGCAATAGGTTTTCAGGCAGCCTGCCGTGTTTGACTTCGTGTTCAAAAAATTCAATGATTTGCGCGGCGATGCGTTGCGACACAGCATCGGGTTCGGTGAATTTGCTGTTGCGGTCGGGCGCATCGGTGAACACGATGGCGACGATTTTGTCTAAATCGCAATCAATGTAGTAATCGCCGATGTGGTCGTCGGGATTGAGCAGCAGCAGCGGGCGGCGGTTGGGCGGCGTGCCGATGTCAGCAAACACGTCGTGCATGGTTTCCAGCTTGGCGTGCTGCTGCGTGTTCACTTCCAAGATGATTTTTTGCGCGGATTTCACCCATTGGTTGTTCGGGCCTACGCTCATGGATGGGATGAGTTTGCCGTCTTCGGTAACGCCCACCACTTCAACAATCGCCACGTCCATCGCGCCAAAGAAGCCAAAGCGCACTTGCTGCTCAATTTGCGAAAGGTGCACATCGGTGTAGGCGATTTTGCCCGCGTTGATGTCGTTGCGCAGCGCGGGGTCGGATTGGAATGGGCTGCGCAGTTTCAGGCTGCCTGCGGCGGCGAGCACGCCATCGCACTCGGGCGCAGTGGATGCGCCTGTTACCAAGCTGATTTGAAACGGTTTGCCTTCGGCGTGGATGGCTTGGGCGCGTTCGGCGATGGCGGTGGGCAAGGCTTTGGGGTAGCCTGCGCCTGTAAAGCCGCTCATGCCTACGAGCATGCCGTCTTGCACAAATTCGGCGGCTTCGGCAGCGGTCATGATTTTGTCGCGCAGGGCGGCGTGGCGGATGCGTTCAAGGGCGGTGGTCATGGGTGAGACTCCTAATATGGTTGGTTTCAAGCATGATGCAGCCTGAAAAGGGGTGATGGGCGTTTCAGGCTGCCTAGTAAGAACCTGTATTCACTATTTCCATAGACATCTTTTATGCCCTAAAAACGTGGCTACTGCGTTAAAAATGCTCGCAAGGTGTCCAACCTTACTGCGCTTTTTGCCTTGTATCCGCGCTTTTATGTCATAAAATCTGCCTATGGAAATAGTGAATACAGGTTCTAAATAGTGAAGACAGGTTCTAAGGCAGCCTGAAACGGTTTTCGTTTACAATACCGCCCGCTTTTTAACGATATTTCACATTTTAATCAAGCCATGCGAAAAAAAATTCTTTCTTGGGCAAAACAAGCCGCGCAAACGCTGCTTTTGCTTTTCATCATCAGCCTTGCGGTGGACAGCCTGCGCGCCCCCCAATTGCCCATTCAGGCTGCCCAAACCGCGCTGCCCATCGTGTCGCGCTCGCAAACCACCACGCTGGCAAGCGCCAGCCAAAACCAAACCCTGCTGCTGTATATCTGGGGAACGTGGTGCGGCATTTGCAAACACACATCGCCCGTTATCCAACGTCTGCACAACAGCGGCACGCCCGTTATCAGCGTGGCATTGCGCTCGGGCAGCGATGCCGATATTCGCGCCTATTTGCAACAGAAAGGCTACACCTTCCCTGCCGTAAACGATGCCAGCGGCGCGTTGGCGCAACAATGGGGCGTGAAAGTTACCCCCACCATAGTGCTGATTAAAAACGGCAAAGTGCTGCACAGCACCACAGGGCTGGCGAGCTATTGGACGCTGAAAACACGCATCGCTCTGGTGAATGCCTTGCATTGAATGGCTGCGAACTGCCGTAAACAAGATTTCAGACTGCCAAAATAAGGCAGCCTGAAAACGTTTCACGCGCAGAATGAACACATTTGCGCCATAAATGGGCAAGCAATGGCAAATGCCCCGCCATCCATTTTCAGGCTGCCTATGGCAGGGCAGGGCGCAATAACCACGCGATTGTCCAGTACACCAACCTATTTTTAAGCAACAAAAAAGCCGCCTTTCTCCCAAAAGGCAGCCTGAAAACCAGTTTTCCAATCACATCACATGCGCCGCTTTGGGCTTGCCCACCGTTTGCAAAGCCCAGCGAATATCGGCAAAACAAATGCTGTTATCATGCGATAACACCTTGTTTTTAGAATGACTAATGTATGCCAGATTGTATTGCAACAGCAAATCCACCGCCCGCTCCTTGCCCTGCGCAATGCCGCAATGCATCAGGCTTTTGATGTTCGCCGAGATTTCATCCGCAGGCGCATCCGCCGCCCGCAAAGCCTGCATTACAGAAGCAAGGTTCACACGAGTAATAGTGGTTTGGAAATAATAGTTGCTAGGCTGTTGCATGATAATTTGATCCAATAGGAATGTTTGTTCTAATTTGGTTTGTTAATACATGGGAGTAGAAGCAAGTAGTGTGCCAGGTTTTTACAGCCCGATTTTTGCGATGAAAACGCCGAGAAAAGCCAATAAACCAGCATCCATTAAGCTCCCGATTTATTGGATTGAATCTGTTAAAATTCGCGCCTTTGGTTTATTGCTTGAATGAATTTCAAGGCAGCCTGAAAAACTCCTTTTGCTTTTTCAGGCTGCCTGTCGCATCAAAGGAATCCCATGAACATCACCACCACCCTCGCCGCCGAGCTTTCCGCCACCGCCGCCCAAATCCAAGCCGCCGTATCCCTGCTGGACGACGGCGCCACCGTGCCCTTTATCGCCCGCTACCGCAAGGAAGCCACGGGCGGGCTGGATGATACGCAGCTGCGCCAGCTTGCCGAGCGGCTGCAATATCTGCGCGAGTTGGAAGAGCGCAAAGCCGTTGTGTTAAAAAGCATTGAAGAGCAAGGCAAACTTTCAGACGACCTCAAAGCGCAAATCGCGCGCGAACACGGTTTGCAGCCGCTGGCGGATTTGCTGCTTGCCGAACAGCCGCAAGACGTGGAAGCCGCTGCCGCGTCGTTTGTCGGCGAAAACGTGCCCGATGCTAAAGCCGCGCTCGATGGCGCGCGCGCGATTCTGATGGAGCAGTTTGCCGAAGACGCCGCGCTGATTGGCCGCCTGCGCGAAAAACTGTGGAACGAAGCCGAAATCCACGCGCAGGTTGTCGCGGGCGAAGAAGAAAAAGGCGAGAAATTCAAAGATTATTTTGACCACCGCGAAGCCATCCGCGCCATGCCCAGCCACCGCGTGTTGGCGGTTTTGCGCGGGCGCAACGAGGGCGTGCTGCACATTGCGCTCAAATACCAGCCCGACGATACGCCGATTACCCAGCAAAGCGAATACGAGCAACTGATTGCCGCGCAGTTTGGCGTTTCAGAAACTAATAAGTGGCTGCGCGACACCGTGCGGCTGGCGTGGCGGGCGAAGATTTTTTTATCTTTGGAACTCGAAGCCCTGTCCAAACTCAAAGAAGCCGCCGACAGCGACGCGATTACCGTGTTCGCCCGCAATCTCAAAGACTTGCTGCTTGCCGCGCCTGCCGGACGCTTGCCTACGCTAGGACTCGACCCCGGCTACCGCAACGGCGTGAAATGCGCGGTGGTCGATGATACGGGCAAACTGCTGGACACCGCCATCGTCTATTTGCATCAAGAAAACCAAATGCTTGCCACGCTTTCGCGCCTGATTAAGGCGCACGGCGTGAAGCTCATCGCCATCGGCAACGGCACCGCCAGCCGCGAAACCGA
>CAUSAW010000118.1:0-5357 GCA_963529725.1 uncultured Kingella sp.
CTGGCTACGAACCAGAGGGTCGGGCGTTCGAATCGCTCCGGGTGCGCCAAGAATATTTTTATCCGCGCCCATCGTCTAGCGGTTAGGACATCGCCCTTTCACGGCGGTAACGGGGGTTCGATTCCCCCTGGGCGTGCTAATGTTTAACCCCTTGCTTGATTGAGCAAGGGGTTAAGCGTTTATGGGCAGCCTGAAAATAGGGTAGGGCAAATAGACAGGATTATTGTTTTTCAGGCTGCCTTATATTGTTGATTATTGGGCGGATAATTGTTGCGCTTGATACATTTGGGCAGCCTGAAAACGCCGCCCATCTCATCCAAAGGAGTTTCATCATGACCACCATCGCCGTGCTCACAGGCGCAGGCATCAGCGCCGAAAGCGGGCTTGCTACCTTCCGCGACAGCAATGGCTTGTGGGCAAACCACCGCATTGAAGACGTGTGCACGCCCGAGGCATGGGAACGCAACCCGCAGTTGGTTTTGGATTTTTACAACCAACGCCGCGCCCAAGCCGCCGCTGCGCAGCCCAACGCCGCCCACATCGCGCTCGCCGAGCTGCAACGGCATTTTGACGTTTACATCATCACGCAAAACGTGGACGATTTGCACGAGCGCGCAGGCAGCCAAAATGTGCTGCATTTGCATGGGCAGCTCAACCAAGCCCGCAGCAGCGCCGCCCCCGATTACATCGTCCCCTGCACGCAAGACCAAACGCTGCAAGACAAAGACCCGCACGGCAACCCCATGCGCCCGCATATTGTGTGGTTTGGTGAGAGCGTGCCGCTGCTGGATGATGCCGCCGCCATCGTGCGCCAAGCCGATGTGTTTCTGATTATCGGCACATCGCTGCAAGTTTATCCTGCTAACACGCTGGCGTATTACGCCAAGCCCGATGCGCGCATTATCGTGTTAGACCCCAATCCGCAAAACACCCAATCAGCGCAGGTGGAAATCATCCGCCAAACCGCCGCCGCAGGCGTGCCAGCGTTGTGCCAATATTTGATAGAACATTATGGCTAATGTGTTTTCAGGCTGCCTTAACCCTTTCCCATGCAGCCTGAAAACCATTAAAATCCCCTTTTTCATCCACTCAACCACGAAAGCATCCCATGATTGCCAAACAACTTTTTGAAGAAGCCGCCAGCAAAATCGGCGAAACCCTTGCCAACAGCCCCGCCAAAGATTTTGAAAAAAACGCCAAAGCCATGCTCGGCAGCGCGTTCAACAAAATGGATTTGGTAACACGCGAAGAGTACGACATCCAGCAGCAAATCCTGATCAAAACCCGCGTTAAACTCGGCGAATTGGAAGCCCGTTTAGCCCAGCTAGAAGCGCAGCTTGCCACCGCCAACAACTCAGCCGAAAGCAGCGAATAATTCCCGAAAAAACAACAAACAAACACACTTGCTTAGGCAGCCTGAAACCCATTTTTCAGGCTGCCTAAACCTTTGCTCGCCGAGCGCAAAAGGCAGCCTGAAAATCCATCGCCCCGCTTTACACAAAAACCCCACATTTTTCCTTGCCCCCCGCGCCCCACTCCACTACAATCGCGCGTTTTTTCAAAAAATTACCCAACTTCTGCTGCCCGAACGCCGCTAAACAGCTCCAAAGCCTGTCCAAAGCAATCAAACAGCCTGTTTCTCTTATCAAACGGAGTATTGCTCATGACCAGCACCCAACCCTATCTACAAATCAAAGGCTTGGTAAAAAGATTTGGCGACAACCTCGCTGTAAACTATCTCAATCTTGACATCCAAAAACACGAAATCTTCGCCCTGCTTGGCAGCTCAGGCAGCGGCAAATCCACTCTATTGCGTATGCTCGCAGGCATGGAAACCCCATCCGAAGGGCAAATCATTCTAGACGGGCAAGACATCACCAAACTCGCACCGTATGACCGCCCTATCAACATGATGTTCCAAAGCTACGCCCTGTTTCCACACATGACGGTAGAACAAAACATCGCCTTTGGCTTAAAACAAGACAAATTGCCCAAAGACGAAGTACAAGCGCGCGTGGATGAAATGCTGCGCTTGGTGCAAATGCCGCAGTTTGCCAAGCGTAAACCGCATCAATTATCAGGCGGGCAGCAACAGCGCGTGGCATTGGCGCGCTCGTTGGCAAAACGCCCCAAACTGTTGTTGCTGGATGAGCCGCTGGGCGCGTTGGATAAAAAATTGCGCCAGCAAACGCAGTTTGAATTGGTAAACACGCTGGAAAAAGTGGGCGTAACCTGCATCATGGTAACGCACGACCAAGAAGAAGCCATGACCATGGCCAGCCGCGTTGCCATTATGTCGCACGGCGAATTGCAACAAGTGGGCACGCCAGCCGATGTGTACGACTACCCCAACAGCCGCTTCACCGCCGAATTTATCGGTGAAACCAATATTTTTGAAGGCAAACTGGTGCACAAAGACGAAGCACACGCGCTGATAGACTGCCCCGAATTACCCGCCAAGGTTTACACCGACCAAAAATTTGAAGCGGAAAACGGGCAAACCATCTGGATTTCCATTCGTCCAGAAGACATTGATTTGCATAAAGAAAAACCTGCCCACCGCGACACGCATAACTGGGCGCGCGGCAAGGTAAAAGAAATCGCCTATTTGGGCAGCTTCGCCATTTACCATGTGCAAATGGAAAACGGGCGCATCATTAAAAGCCAAGTGCCCGCGCCGTATTGGTATGTGCGCGGTATTGAACCACCCACATGGGGCGACGAAGTGTATTTGGATTGGCCCGAAAACCAGCCTACCCCATTAACCCGTTAAAAAGGCAGCCTGAAAATGTCTTCCGTAAACATCAAACGCCGTATGCGCCCAGGGGCGCGATTTGTCATCGGTGTGCCGTTCACATGGCTGTTTGTGTTGGTTTTGCTCACCTTTGCCATCGTGTTCAAAATCAGCTTCGCCGACCAAACCTATACCATCCCCCCATTTACCCCGCTGTTTGACGAAAAAGGCGCGTTGCAAATCTTCACCAAAAACTACCAAGAAATTTTCGTGGATTTTTGGCCCTCCTTGCTGGACATCATCAACCCCCTGTCGGGCGATTCCGGCGGCAACATTTATGTGCTGACTTATTGGCTGTCGATTAAAACCGCGCTTTTAACCACGCTGATTTGCTTGCTGATTGGCTATCCGATGGCTTATGCCATTTCGCGCGCCAATCCTTCCATTCGCAATACCTTGCTGCTAATGATTATGCTGCCTTTTTGGACATCATTCTTGCTGCGCGTGTATGCATGGATGGGATTGCTCAGCACCAACGGCATCATCAACACTTATCTGCTTAAATGGGGCATCATCAGCGAGCCCAAGGAACTGTTTTACAACAGTTTCTCGCTGGTGTTGGTGATGGTGTATGCTTATTTGCCGTTTATGATTTTGCCGCTTTACACCCAATTGGTGAAACTGGACAACCGCTTGCTGGAAGCCGCTGCCGATTTGGGCGCGCATCCAATCAAAGCCTTTTTCACGGTAACGCTGCCGCTGTCTAAATCGGGCATTATCGCGGGTTCTATGCTGGTGTTCATCCCATCCATGGGCGAGTATGTGATTCCCGAATTGGTGGGCGGGCCTGATAACTTGATGATTGGTAAAGTATTATGGCAAGCGTTCTCCGACCAAGCCAACTGGCCTTTGGCGGCGGCGATTGCGGTGGTAATGGTGCTGGTGTTGGTGGTGCCGATTGCGCTGGAACAATATTTCACCAACCGTGAAAACGCAAAAGGAAGCAAATAATGAATAACAAAATTTCTCCTTTTTTGAAGTTGGCATTGATTGCGGGCTTGCTGTTTTTGTATATTCCGTTGTTTATTTTGGTGATTTATTCGTTTAACGATTCCAAGCTGGTAACCGTGTGGGGTGGCTTTTCCACCAAATGGTATGCTCGCTTGCTGCAAGACCAGCAAATTTTGAGCGCGGCTTGGCTGTCGTTAAAAATTGCGGTGTGCGCTTCGTTTGCGGCGGTAACGCTGGGCACAATGGCGGGCTACGCGATGGCGCGGATTAAACGCTTTCGCGGCAGCACGCTGTTTGCGGGCTTGATTTCCGCGCCGATGGTGATGCCCGATGTGATTACGGGCTTATCCATGCTGCTGCTGATTATCCAAGTGCAAACCATGCTGCAAGGCTGGCTGCACAGCGATGTAACGTGGCTAGACCGTGGCTTTTTCACTATTTTCTTGGGGCATACCACGCTGTGCATGGCGTACATCACCGTGGTCATCCGCTCGCGCTTGGCGGAGCTGGATCAATCGCTGGAAGAAGCGGCGATGGATTTGGGCGCGCGCCCGATGAAAATCTTTTTTGTGATTACCTTGCCGCTGATTGCGCCTGCTATTGCTTCGGGCTTTTTGCTCGGCGTTACGCTGTCGCTGGATGATGTGGTGATTACGTCGTTCTTGTCGGGGCCAGGGTCTTCCACGCTGCCGCAGGTGATTTTCTCCAAAATTCGCTTGGGGCTAGACCCAAAAATGAATGTGCTGGCAACGATTTTTATCGCGGTGATTGGCACGCTGGTGATTGTGGTGAATTATTTTATGCTGCGCCAAGCCACCAAGCGCGAGCGCGAAATGCAAGCGGCGTATAAGGCGGAACAGAAAGCGTTGGAAAGCGCGTAGGCTTTGTAAACGATTAAAGGCAGCCTGAAAACGGGGAAGCTCGTTTTCAGGCTGCCTTTTGCGTGGATAGACGGCGGATTATTCTTTGCCGTCGCCTTTATCGCCTGCATTCAGCGCAGGCAGGGCGTTCCATTCTTTGGTTAGGCTTGGAAAGGCTTGCTCAAAATCCACCGTGTTGGCATCGTTGGCTTGCAGGGTAAATTGGGGCGTGCGGGTGTAGTGGTTATAGACTTCCATTTTGATGCGCAAGCCGTGTCCCATCAAGCCGCCGAGGTTTTCCAGTTGCATGGTGGCGAAATATGCCAACAGCCTGCCTTTGCCGTCATAGTAAAACTCGTATTCAACGGGTGGCTGTTTATCCGCGATGGCGGTAGTCATGCCTTGTATTGCGCTGTTGATGGCATCTAGGCTGGCGATAAATTTGTCGTAATCGGCTTGGCTGATGTTGGCGTTGCTGGGCTTGCCTTGCTCGCGTAGTTGCTGTTGCAGGCTTTGGAATAACACTTTGGTGCTTTCCACGCTTTGCTTGCTGTTGGAATGCAACGCGATGCGATGGCGCGCGCCAATTTTGCGGGCGGTGTCGTTTAGGGGTAGGGTGGTAAAGGCATCATCGCCCAATGTTTTGGTGCTTTCGTCCACGGCTTTGGGCAGCGCGTGCCATACATCGGCAAAGGGGATTTTGTTTGGGGCTGTCCTAGATAACTCAGGAAATTCACATTAAGTTAGAATTT
>CAUSAW010000119.1:0-5297 GCA_963529725.1 uncultured Kingella sp.
TCGCACCTATGTGGACGGCTGGTACGACAACCGTTTCCAAAACGTGGTGTACGCGCCCAACCGCGCGCCCGAAATCAGCCGCATGATTTCTGCCATTCTCGCGGGCTATGCGTGGGACACGGAAAATCCGTTTGTCGCCAAATCGGAACAACGGCTGAACACGCTGGCGGAATTGGTGGGCGATTTGGCGTTTGAATAGGCGTTGATTGCTATCTAAAAAAACCTTTCAGGCTGCCTTTTGCGATTGCAGAGGCAGCCTGAAAAGCAAATTTATCGCCCTGCCAAAATCATGACAGATTTAGCAAAACTAAGCAGATACAGCCGTTTGCGCGATTTATTGGATACCGCGCAACAAATCGGCATCGCCGCATCGGTCTGGGATAAAGCCGCCAGCGCTCGTTATATTGAAGAAATTTTTAGCCGCTACCGCCCGCTGAAAACTTGGGGGCATCTGCAAATTGGCGCGGCACATTCGCTCAGCCCAGCGGAACGCTACCAATATAGCTATGCAGACAAAATCGCCCAATCGCCACTGCTGATTTTTGACCAAAACCACCGCGAAGACCGCCAGTTTGTTTTGCAGCTTGAAAATGGCGCAAGCGTTTGTCGGCTGATGGCAGAAAACAGCGGTTTGGAATATTTTTTATCCGATGCGGCAGGTTCGTTTTTGATTGCCGTCAACCGCTATTGCATTGAATATTGCGGCGAGATTGATTTGTCTGTTGATGATGCCTAATGCACGCGCCATCAGGCAGCCTGAAAACGCCAAAACCGCCTGCAACCCCAATCCCAAAGGAAACCCTATGCGCTTTTTCCCTCTCACCGCCGCGATCGCCCTCGCCGCCTGCACCGCCCTGCCCCATCCGCAAACTCTGCCCGCGCTGCCGCAGCAGGCGCAATGGTTTAAGCTGGAACAATTAGACGCAGCGGGGCAACCCGTGCAAACGCATCTTTTGGCGGTGGAACAGCGTGCGGACGGCATCCGCTTTGTGCAAACCGATGCGCTCGGCGCGCCCGTGTCGCGGCAGACCGTTACCCCGCGCGGCTGGAAAAACGACGGCTTTATCATGCCCAGCGCCCAATCGCGCCGCCTGTTTGCCGCGCTGTTGCCGCTGATTGCCGCCGACCGTGCGGCAACGCTGTATCCCGATGTAACGCAAAGGCAGCCTGAAACGCCCTCCGCCGCCTTTTGCCCCGATGGCGGCACATTATTCCGCTACCGCAACCGCGATTTATGGTGCGCGGCGCAGCAAAATCAACAATTTCATCTCGCCTTCCCCGACCACACCCGCTGGATTGCCAGCCCGATTGAAGAATAACCCATGAACACGCCCGTTTACCTTTCCCGCCCCGCCGTAACCAGCGCACTCGGCAGCGGTTTGCAAGCCCATATCAACGCCTTGCTCTGCCCCAGCGCCGACAGCCCGCTCGCCTTTTCCGGGCAATGGGTGTACGGTGAACCCTACGCCTTCGGCGCAGTAAACGAAGCCCTGCGCGAATTGCCCAGCCATCTTCCCGCCGAACACCGCAGCCGCAACAACCAACTGCTGTGGCACGCTCTCGCGCAAATTGAACCCGATATTCAGGCTGCCATCGCGCGATACGGGCAACAGCGCATCGCCGTGGTCATCGGCACGTCCACCAGCGGCGCAGACGAAAATATCCCGCTGTTTGAACACGTTGCCCACGGCGGCGACTGGGCAGACAAACCGTTTAACCAGTTGCAACACACCATGGGCGCGCCCGCCGAATTTGTCGCCCAAGTTTACGGCTTGCACGGGCTGCGCTACACCGTGTCCACCGCCTGCACATCGGGCGCGCGGGCGTTAATCAGCGCGGCAAGATTATTGCGTGCCAACCTTGCCGATGCCGTGATTTGCGGCGGCGCAGACACCCTCTCGCCGCTCACCATCAACGGCTTTGCCTCGCTGGAAGTGTTGTCGGACGGTCTTGCCAACCCCTTTTCTGCCTACCGCAACGGCATCAATATCGGCGAAGCCGCCGCCGCATTTGTGATGACGCGCGATGCCGATTTTGGCGGCAGCATGCAGTTGCTCGGCTACGGCGCAAGCAGCGACGCGCATCATATGTCCTCGCCGCGCCCAGACGGCTTGGGCGCAGTTTTGGCTTTTCAGGCTGCCTTAAACCACGCGCAATTATCGCCCAGCGACATCGGCTGGATTAACCTGCACGGCACAGGCACGCAACACAACGACAGCATGGAAAGCCGCGCCGTTGCCGAAGTGTTCGGCAGCCAAACGCCCTGCACCTCCACCAAGCCCAGCACGGGGCACACCCTCGGCGCAGCGGGCGCATTGGAAGCCGCGTTCGCATGGGGCGTTGCCAGCCGCGAAACCAATCCGCAAGGCAAACTGCCGCCACAACTTTGGGACGGACAACCCGACCCCAACTTGCCCGCCATCGCGCTTACTGATGAACACAGCGCATGGCAGCAGCCTGAAAAAAGAATCGCCGCCAGCTCATCGTTTGCATTTGGCGGCAGCAATGCAGTGTTGATTATCGGCGAGATGTAACCGGCGCAAAAAAGGCAGCCTGAAAACGGGTTTAATCCATTTTCAGGCTGCCTTAATACGCTGTATTGTTCGACATTGGTTTAAAGCGACCGCCAAAATAGGCAGCCTGAAATTTAAAATGGAGCGTCGGCGGCTCGCTGACATCTTGCCAACCAACCAAACCATGTTGCATAACGATTTGGCGATGAGCTGTCGCCGTTCCATTTGGGTTTTCAGGCTGCATCGTCTATTTTCTTATCCAGCGTGCGGCACTCGGGAAATTCGGCAACCACGCGCTGTGCCAAATGATGGGGCAGATTGATAAACAGCGTGCAAGTGCTGTCCCAGCAGACGATTTCAAACGAGGCTTGCGGATGCTGCGGCTGGGCATTTAACGCCCAAAAGGTGGGGCTTTCGGTATCGGGTAAAATGCCCAAATCAATTTCGGCATCAGGTGCAAAGGCGGAAAACACGCCCCAAATGTATTGTTGATGCGGGCGTTCGCGCAGCAAACGTTCCAATTCTGCACCATCAAAAATGGATGGGTCGGCAAAAGGGTTGTCCCAGCATTCAATATGATTAACCAGCCAACGATATTGGCGGCAAGTCTCCCAGCCCAAAACCGCCATCATCCAAGTCATGCTGGTGTAATAGCGGATGCTGGGCTCGCCGTCTAAAATCAGATTGTGCGTGGCTTGCGTGGGCAATGGCGTAGCTAGCGCGTAGGGCGATGGCGTGGCGGGGATGGCTGCGCTGCGGATGGGCTGCCGCATGATTTGATGCCAAGTGGCATCGGCTTGGATTTCGTTTTCAGGCTGCTGTGCTGTCATTTGGTTACTCCTTATGTTTACTCAAATAGGCAGCCTGAAAACAGGTTTAATCCCCTTTTCAGGCTGCCTATCGCGCGCTTACCGCTTGTTCAACTTCGCCGACAGCCAGTTGCCCGCGCTTTGAATAATCACCACCATCACCGTCAGCAACACCACCACCGCCGCCATCACATCCGCCATATAGCGCTGATGCCCATAGCGAATGCCCAAATTGCCGATGCCGCCGCCGCCGATTAAGCCCGAAGCCGCGCTTTCGCCCAAGATGGCAATCATCAAAATGGTAACGCTCAGCACCAAGCCCGAGCGCGCTTCAGACAGCAGCACTTTAAAAATAATCGTGCGCGGCGATGCGCCCATGGCTTGCGCTGCCTCCACCACGCCACGCGGCACTTCTTTTAGGTTTTGTTCCACCAGTCGCGCAAAATAAAAACTAGCGGCAATGCTCAGCGATACGCTGGCGGCGAACGGCCCAAACGATGTGCCAACAATCAAGCGCGTGAGCGGCATCACCACAATCATCAAAATCACAAATGGAAACGAGCGCATAAAGCTCACCAGCGTGCCAAGAATGCGGTGCACAGGGCGGTTGGCGAAAATTTGCCCGTATGCCGTGGTGTAAAGCCAGATGCCGAGCAGCCCGCCCAAGATGATGCCGACGGCGGACGACACGCCCACCATAATCAGCGTTTCGCCGATGGCTTGGTAGAACTCGGGGAGCAGGGATTTTAGGTTGTCTAGGGAAGATTGGTTCATGGTTGAGAGTCTCTTGTTGTTGAGTGTTTAGAGCAGCCTGAAAAACTATTGCACAATTTTTTTCGTTTGCAGATATGTCGTCAATTCATCATCGTCCAGCACAGCATCAAAATCGCTAGCAAAACGATGTTTATTGTTGGGATCGTATTCCACGATATTTTTCAAAAATTTCGCAAAATCTTTGTTTTTCTCCGCTAGTTCGTGAGCCGTGGCGTAATCTATTTTTTCTTTAAACCGTGCGGGCGATAGGATTTGGCTTTGGGGAATGTTTTTCGCGTCTAAATGGATGATGCCGATACCCAACCTTAACGCCCTTGTTTCCGAAGTTTGAATGTTTTTCGCGTCTAAATGGATGATGCCGATACCGAAACTTTGGCTTAATTTTTGCAGCGCATCCACAAAACTATCGTCTTGCATGATGTCTAATGCCACCAAATAGCCTTCATTTGCCCAGCTTGAATTGCTTACGGCTTGGAAAAAGTATTCTTTATAGTTGCTAAAATCCAAGCGGATTTTCAGTTCAAATGAAAACAGTTTTAATGGCAAGCGAGCGAATTCTTTGATGAAATTGAGCAACGGCTCGTTTTCAAAATCAGCGTATTCAAAATTCACGGCAACCATGTCGGGATGCAACCATGCGTCTGTGCCTTTTTGGTTTTTCTTACTGCGTTCGTGAAAAATGGTGCAAGAGAGCGCAGAAAAAGTGGGGCTGGTATATAGAAATTTGCACAGCAAAGGATGCAAGTCGCGCTCGTGGAAATGGGCTTTGAGTGTGGTAACAATTGGGGCTGTGATTGGCGCAGCATCATCAGGTTGCGCGGCGCCTTTGAGTACAAAATATTTGGGGCGGCTGCCTTGCGTAGCAATCGGGCTGTTCTCTTTTTTTGCACGTTCATATAGCACTGCGCTTACTGTAGCCCAAGGCGTTTTGCCCAATGATGACAAGCCTTGTTGCGCGTCATAAGAAAAAAGCTGCTGGTAAAGCTGGTTTTGCTCAATGTATTGCCAAATCTCGGATGCGGTAGCTGGACGTTTAAGTTCTGTTAGGGCTTGCAGAGCAATATTGAAATAGGTGGGTTTCATAAGGCAGCCTGAAAAGGAATAATAGGTTATAGGTCAGCGATTGTGATTTATGTTTCAAATAGGAGGTAGTGTCCTAAAAAGTATGCTGCCTATTTTTTAATCATCACACATAACCATT
>CAUSAW010000120.1:0-5266 GCA_963529725.1 uncultured Kingella sp.
GTGTTGCATAACAGTCGTGTAAAAAGGCAGCCTGAAAACGCTTGGATGGTTTAAATGCGTTTTCAGGCTGCTTTTTTGTTTTGTGGGGGACGTTGAGATGGGTTTCAGGCTGCCTTAACGCTTCTTTCAAAGGCAGCCTGAAAAACAACCCAATGGAGCGTCGGTGGCTCGTCGACATCTTGCATCTTAGCAAACCAGCCATGCTCTGTTTGAAGCCATTTGGCGACGAGCGGTCGCTGCTCCATACCATTTTCAGGCTGTCTGAAAAGGATTTCCCAAAAGCAGCCTGGAAAAACCAAAAACCGCTTGGAACAATACCAAACGGTTTTTATTGTATAAACCACCTTTCAGGCTACCACACCCATCCCCCAAAAAGCAGCCTGAAACCCCACTCCCCCAAAAAACCTACCCCAACCGCTGCAAACACTCCTTCACCAACCCCGCTCCGCGATAAATCAACCCACTATAAAGCTGCACCGCACTCGCCCCCAGCTGCATTTTCTCCGCCGCGTGTTCACCCGACAAAATCCCGCCCGCGCCGATAATCGGCACTTTGCCGCCCAGCTCGCGCGCAAACGCCGCCAACACGCAGTTACTCGGTTCGCGCACAGGATCGCCGCTCAATCCGCCCGCTTCTTGCGCCAGCGGCGATGCGCCCAGCGCGGTTTTGTCTATCGTGGTGTTGGTGGCGATTAAGCCGTCCATTTCAGTTTGCAAGACAACATGGGCGATGTCGGCAATCTGCACTTCGTCTAAATCGGGTGCAATTTTCACCGCCAGCGGCACATACCGCCCCACGCGCGTGGCAAGCTCGGCTTGCTTGCTTTTCAGGCTGCCCAATAGCTTGCTTAATTCATCGCCGCCTTGCAGCGTGCGCAGATTTTTGGTGTTGGGCGATGAAATGTTCACCGTAATATAAGAAGCGTATTCGTAGGCTTTTTCCAAACAAATCAAATAGTCATCCACCGCGTTTTCAATCGGCGTGCTGGCGTTTTTGCCGATGTTAATCCCCAAAATGCCCGTGTAGCGCGAGCGCTTCACGTTGGCAATCAGCGCATCAATGCCGTGGTTGTTAAAGCCCATGCGGTTCACAATCGCCTGATGCTCGGACGCGCGAAACAGGCGTGGCTGCGGATTGCCTTCTTGCGGGCGCGGCGTTACCGTGCCGATTTCAATAAAACCAAAACCCAGCGCCGCCAAGCCGTCAATCGCTTCGCCGTTTTTGTCCAAGCCCGCCGCCAGCCCCACGGGGTTGGGCAGGTTCAAGCCCATCAGCGCGGTGGGCTTGGTGTGCGGGTTCACGCGCGGCATCAGGCAATAGCCGTGGGCAAGGGTTTGAATGGTGAAATTGTGCGCTTGCTCGGGATCAAGTTTAAACAGCAGGGGGCGGATAAAAGTGGCATACATCTTTAGATTTCCTTAAAAAAATGACGGGATAGGCAGCCTGAAAGCGAGTAACCCTATTTCACATTTCTTAATTTCTCAATTAACTCAATTACCTCATTACGAGATAACTCCATTCCAGGCTCATCTAGCAAGGCTAAATCATAAATAATATTGCGGGAATTTATAGATTCACTATCTGACCATAAATTAAAAAAAACTAGTAGCAGATTTGGATATCATTTGATTATCACAATTTTCACTAATCATTTTTTTTAATTCTTTATAAGCAAAATCAGCAGTTATTTTTTCCATGAATCTAATTCCTTATTGATTGGTGGGCGATGTTGAGCATCAAGTGCTTGTCTATTGATTGTTCTAGAAAGCAAATTGGGCAACGCAAACCCATACACACCACCGCTTTCCCAAACTATCATACTAAAAAGCAGCCTGAAATCGTTTTCAGGCTGCCTTTGTGTGCGCTCAATTATTCTGCGGATGATTCGCCAGCCGCTTCCGTTTCTTGCGCAGGCGCATTGCGTTCAGGCTGCGGCAACAACGCGCGGATAGACAAACGCACACGACCGCGCTCATCCACATCCAATGCTTTCACATTCACCACTTGCCCCACTTTCAGATAATCGTTCACATCTTTCACGCGCTCGTGCGCAATTTGGCTGATGTGCACCAAGCCATCTTTGCCTGGCATCACAGACACAATCGCGCCCACGTTGTTATCCAAGATTTTCACCACTGTGCCTTCATACACCTTGCCCACTTCCACTTCGGCGGTAATCATCTCAATGCGCGCTTTGGCGGCTTCGCCCGCTTCGGCGGTGGTGGCGGCAATGGTTACCACGCCATCATCACTGATGTTGATTTCGGTGTGGGTTTCGGCGGTGATGCTGCGGATGGTTTCGCCGCCTTTGCCGATGACTTCACGGATTTTATCGGGGTTGATGCGCATGGTGTACAAGCGCGGCGCGTGTTGAGACAACTCTTGCGGGCCGGACACCGCCGCCTGCATTTGACTCAGAATGTGCAAACGCGCTTCTTTGGCTTGTGCCAACGCAATTTGCATGATTTCTTTGGTAATACCTTGAATTTTAATATCCATTTGCAGCGCGGTAACGCCTTCGGTAGTGCCCGCCACTTTGAAATCCATGTCGCCCAAATGGTCTTCATCGCCCAAAATATCGGTGAGCACGGCGAATTTGTTATCTTCCAAAATCAAGCCCATCGCGATGCCCGCCACGTGCGCTTTCAAAGGCACGCCAGCCGAAAGCAAGCTCAAACAGCCGCCGCACACGGATGCCATAGAAGACGAGCCGTTAGACTCGGTGATTTCAGAAACCACGCGCATGGTGTAGTTAAAATCTTCCGCATCGGGCAACACCGCCACCAAAGCACGTTTTGCCAAGCGGCCATGCCCAATTTCGCGGCGTTTGGGCGCACCCACGCGACCCACTTCGCCTGTGGAATAAGGCGGGAAGTTGTAGTGCAGCATAAAGCGGTCGGTGTATTCGCCGCTTAATGCGTCGATGATTTGCTCGTCGCGCGACGTGCCCAGCGTGGCAACGGCAAGGGCTTGCGTTTCGCCGCGGGTAAACAATGCCGAGCCGTGAGTGCGCGGCAACACGTTGGTTTGGATGTTGATAGGGCGCACGGTGCGGGTGTCGCGTCCGTCAATGCGCGGCTGCCCCGCCAAGATTTGCCCGCGCACCACGTCGGCTTCCAATTGCTTGAAGATGCCTTTGATTTCGTTTTTGGCGAGCGTGTCGGTTTCTTCGGTAATCAACGCGGCTTCCACGGCTGCCCATGCTTCGTCTAATTTCGTGCTGCGGGCTTGTTTTTGGCGGATTTTGAACGCTTCGGCGATGGTTGCGCCTGCGATGTCGCGCACTTTGGCAACCAATTCGGCGTTGGTTTCGGGGGCTTTCCAATCCCATACTTCGGGGTTAACTTCATCCGCCAATTCGTTGATGGCGTTAATCACGGCTTGCATTTGCTCATGACCAAATACTACCGCGCCCAGCATCACATCTTCGGGCAAGATGTCGGCTTCAGATTCCACCATCAACACGGCTTGTTTGGTGCCTGCTACCACCAAATCCAATTGCGAAGTTTCCAATTCGGTTTTGCTGGGGTTGAGCAAATATTGCCCGTTGGCATAGCCCACGCGCGCCGCGCCAATTGGGCCGGCAAATGGTACGCCGCTTAACACCAGTGCAGCCGATGCGCCAATCATCGCGGGGATGTCGCTGTCAATTTCGGGGTCGCAAGAAATCACCATCGCCACAATTTGAATGTCGTGATAAAAGCCTTCGGGGAACAGCGGGCGAATCGGGCGGTCAATCAAGCGGCTGGTTAGGATTTCTTTTTCGCTTTGCTTGCCTTCGCGTTTGAAAAAGCCACCAGGGATTTTGCCTGCGGCGTAGGTGCGCTCAAAATAGTCCACGGTTAAAGGGAAAAAATCTTGCCCTTCTTTTACGTCTTTATTGGTGGTAACGGCAACCAAAACCACGGTATCGCCCATAGATACTTTAACCGCGCCTGCGGCTTGGCGGGCAATTTCGCCTGTTTCTAGGGTTACGGTGTGGTTACCGTATTGAAATGATTTAATGTGTTTGTTAAACATAATAGACCTTTACAAAAATTTGCTCGCGCTAAAACACTAGCAATGTTTACTGGGGTGCCATCATCGGGCGCAATAAACATGGGTAGTATTTCAGGCTGCGAGCGGGTTGAAAAACGGGTGGAATTTTAACACAAAACGCGTTTTCAGGCTGCCTAACCTGTTTTGTTTACACGATTAGGCAGCCTGAAAATGCTAGATTACAATTAAACCGAGAACGATGAGCCACAACCGCAAGTGGTTACGGCGTTGGGGTTGCTGCGAATCACAAATTGCGAGCCTTGCAAGCCGTCGGTGTAGTCAATTTCTGCGCCCAAAAGATATTGATAGCTCATGGGGTCAACCAGAAATTTCAGGCCGTTTTTTTCAATTTCAAAGTCGTCGTCGTTTTTGATTTCGTCAAAAGTGAAGCCGTATTGGAAGCCTGAACAGCCACCCCCGTTTACAAAAACGCGCAGCATCAATTCGGGGTTGTCTTCTTCGGCGATAAGCTCGGCTACTTTGGTGCAGCAAGAATCGGTGAAGTTAATGGGGGATTCAAATTCTTCGGACATGATGTGTCTCCTTCGTGTGAGTGTGGGCGCGATATTGGGATGCGTCGCGCGATATTCAAGATGTGGGCGAATTCTACTCCAAAGGAAATATTCATGCAAAATGAACATACGGCGTTTGCAGCAAGGCAAAATGGGGGATAGGCAAATGTAATCCCCCAAAATTGTGCGGCGTTTTGTCGTATAATTTGTGCGGTTATTTGCGGTGTGGGAAATGGCTGTTTTGTGTTGTGCCAAAGAAAGGCAGCCTGAAAACTGTTTTGCAATGGTAGCGCGTTGGTTGCCATTGCAAAACATTTTTCTATTTTTGATTAACTGAAAGCATCGCTGGCTGCGCGGTTTTGCTCGCGTGCGTTGGCGATGCTCAATAGATTATTGGATGGCTATCATGGCTTTTGAAACTTATCCTTTGCCCAAAGACTTGCCGCGTCCGCCCGAAACGGTGTTGGTAAACATCACGCCGCAGGAAACGCGCGTGGCAATTTTGGAAGAGAACAATATTTGCGAGTTGCACATTGAGCGCAACAGCGAGCACAGCCTTGTGGGCAATATTTATTTGGGCATTGTGCGCCGCGTGTTGCCCGGAATGCAAAGCGCGTTTGTGGACGTGGGCTTGGAGCGGGCGGCGTTTTTGCACATTATGGATATTGTGGAGCAGCGGCAAAATCCTGAATCCAATCAACGCATTGAACACGTT
>CAUSAW010000121.1:0-5132 GCA_963529725.1 uncultured Kingella sp.
ACCTGACACCACGCGCACGAGCTTGCCTTGGGTGTTTTCGGTTTGATAGTGCAAGCCGCGCAGCACGCCTTTGTTGGATTTGCTGTGGTTTTCTTGCACGAAGGTGCGGCGGGCGATGTGTTCGTTGAACCAGTTGTCGCGGAAGGTTTCCATAAAGAAGCCGCGCTCGTCGCCGAAGACTTGGGGTTCTAGGATTTTTACGTCAGGGATGGTGGTGTTGATGATGTTCATGGTTGTCCTTGCTGGGGGTGGTTGGGGCAGCCTGAAAACATGGGCTGCAAGGTGGAATGGTTTTCAGGCTGCCGTATAGATGGCTTTAAGGCAGCCTGAAAACCATTATTCAAACAACAAATCTTGCCAGTATTCATCCAAGGCGTGCATTTGCGAATAGGCGGTTAGGTCAATTTGCAGCGGGGTGATGCTCACATAGCCTGATTCGCAGGTGGCAAAGTCGGTGTCGTTTTCGCTGTCGGCAACCGCGCCCACCGCGCCAATCCAGTAAACATCTTCGCCGCGCGGATTGGTGGCGTGGACAATGCTTTGGGCGTGGTGGCGTCTGCCCAAGCGGGCGATTTTGTGCCCGCGCAATGCGTCGGGGGCGACGGCGGGGATGTTCACATTCCATAAAATCGGTGCGCTGGGCGGGTTTTGCACAAGCTGGTTCACAATATTCCACACGGCTTTTTCGGCGGTGGCGGCGTATTTGTGAAATTCGTGGCTGGTGAGCGAGAAGGCGACGGCGGGGATGCCCATCAGATAGGCTTCGGTGGCGGCGGCAACGGTGCCTGAATACAGCGTGTCATCGCCAAGATTGGAGCCGTGGTTAATGCCTGATAACACGAGATCGGGCTGGAAATCGGCAAGGGCGTGCAAGCCCAGATGGATGCAGTCGGTGGGCGTGCCGCTCACATAATAAAAGCCGTTTTCTGCGCTGCGGATTTTGAGCGGGCGATCAAGCGTGAGCGAATTGGACACGCCGCTGCGGTCACGTTCGGGCGCAACCACGCGCACATTGGCAAATTCGCCAGCAATGCGGGCAAGGGTGGCGATGCCTTGCGATAAATAGCCATCGTCGTTGGAAATCAGAATATTCATGGTTCACCTTTGTTTGATTTGGTTGCGGGCGCGGGATGCGGCGGGGCTTTTGGGGTATTGCTGGATGATTTTGCGCCATGTGTCGCGGGCGATGTCTTGCTGTTGGATGCGCCATTGGCATTGGGCAACCAGCGATAGGGCTTCGGGCGCGTTCAGGCTGCCTGAAAAGCGGGTGGCGTAGCGTTGCCCGATGTTGATGACGCTTTGGCAATGGTTGAGCTTTTGATGCGCTTGCAGCAGCAGAAACATACTTTTTTGCGCGGTTTCGCTGCCATCGCCGCCGCTATCGGCTTCGCGCAACGTGAGCGTGGCGGCTTGGTATTGCTGTTGGCTGTATTGTTGCTGCGCTTTTTCTAGCTGGCTGCTGCTGGTTTCGGTTTTCAGGCTGCCTTGAAAGGGCGGGGCGATGGGCTTGGCAGTGCGCAAGCGCGTGTGGCGTTTAACAGGAGCGGGCGGCGCGTTGCGCTGTTCCAATTGCTCCACGCGGCTTTGCAGCTCGGCAACTTGGTTTTCCAAACGGCTCACTTGAATGGCAAGCTGTTCAAATTGTTCGTGGAAACTGCTTTCGGGGTAGGGCAGCGATGGCTTGGCTTTGTGCGCGGGCTCTGGTTTTTCAGGCTGCCCAATTGGCGCGGCGCAAGCGCTAGCGGCTAAAACGAGACTGGTGAGCAAGAGACGATTCATGATGTGGCAAGATGTTGTTATGGCTGGCAGGAAAGGGGGTGATTATGCCATTTTTGGGGCAGGCATGGCTACTGTTGCCAGGCAGCCTGAAACGCAGAGAAATATGCCGCGCAGGTTTTCAGGCTGCCTTTGCGATGCCCTGCGGCAGCCTGAAAACTTAGCAAGGATTTTGCTATAATCCGCGCCTTTAACCGCAAACTTAACCGCGATAGGATACCACCATGAAAGCCAGTCAATTTTTCATTTCCACCTTAAAAGAAGCCCCAGCCGAAGCTACGCTTGCCAGTCACAAACTCATGCTGCGCGCAGGGCTGATTAAAGCCAACGCATCGGGCTTATACACTTGGATGCCGATGGGCTTGCGCGTGCTGCGCAAAGTGGAAGCCATCGTGCGCGAAGAAATGAACCGCGCAGGCGCGATTGAATTGCTGATGCCTGTTGTGCAACCTGCTGATTTGTGGAAAGAAAGCGGGCGCTGGGATTTTTACGGCGACGAGCTTTTGCGCATCACCGACCGCCACGACAACGCCTTTTGTTTCAGCCCCACTTGCGAAGAGCTGATTACCGACATCGTGCGCAAAGAAATCAATTCATACAAGCAATTACCCAAAAATTTCTACCACATTCAAACCAAATTCCGCGATGAACGTCGCCCCCGCTTTGGCGTGATGCGCGCGCGCGAATTTGTGATGAAAGATGCCTATTCGTTCCACGCTGATTACGCATCGCTCAAAGCCACCTATCAAGATATGTATGACGCATATTGCCGCATTTTCAACCGCTTAGGCTTGGATTATCGCCCTGTGGCGGCCGACACAGGCAGCATCGGCGGCACCGGTTCGCACGAGTTTCAAGTGTTGGCAGACAGCGGCGAAGACGTGATTGCATACAGCGATGCCTCCGATTACGCCGCAAACGTAGAACTGGCGCAGACTTTGCCGCTTTCAGGCTGCCGCGCCGCACCCGCGCAAGCGTTGGCAAAAATCCACACGCCCAATGTGAAAACCATTACCGAATTGGTGGCGTTTTTAAACATTCCCGTTGAGCAAACCTTGAAATCCATCGTGGTGGAAGGCGAAGCCGAAGGCGAATTGGTGCTGCTGATGCTGCGCGGCGACCACGAGTTCAACGACATCAAAGCCGAAAAACTGGCGGGCGTGAAATCGCCGCTCACCATGGCATCGCCCGAAGCCATCGTGGCGCAATTTGGCGCAAACGGCGGCTCGCTCGGCTGCGTGGGCTTTAACGGCAAAGTGTATGCCGATTTTGCCTGCGAAAAAGGCGCAGATTGGGTCATCGGTGCAAACGAAGACGACCACCACTACACAGGCTTCAACTTCGGGCGCGATGCCGCCGAGCCCGAATTTGTGGATTTGCGCAACGTAGTCGCGGGCGACCCCAGCCCCTGCGGCAAAGGCAGCCTGAAACTGGCGCGCGGCATTGAAGTGGGGCACGTGTTCCAACTGCGCGACAAATATTCTGCCGCAATGGGCGCGAGCTTTTTGGACAACAACGGCAAAGCGCAAATCATGGAAATGGGCTGCTACGGCATCGGCATCACGCGCATTGTTGCCGCCGCCATTGAGCAAAACAACGACGAGCGTGGCATCATCTGGACAGAAGCTATGTCGCCGTTTACCGCCGTGATTGTGCCGATGAATTACAAAAAATCCGACACCGTGCGCGAAGCCGCCGACCGCATCTACGCCGATTTGCAAGCCGCAGGCGTGGATGTGTTGCTGGACGATCGCGACGAACGCGCAGGCGT
This sequence comes from uncultured Kingella sp., assembly GCA_963529725.1. Taxonomy (GTDB): domain Bacteria; phylum Pseudomonadota; class Gammaproteobacteria; order Burkholderiales; family Neisseriaceae; genus Kingella_B. The sequence goes on from CAUSAW010000121.1 coordinate 3,548, forward strand.
GTTGCTCAACGACAGCGAATTGCTCGGCATCCCGCACCGCATTGTGATTGGTGACCGCGCGCTCAAAGACGGCAATGTGGAATACGCCGAACGCCGCAGCGGTGAAACGGTGAGCGTGCCGCTGAGCGAGATTGTGGCGAAGATTAGCGCGGTGTAATGAATAGGCAGTCTGAAAATGGGGCAGGGCATTTCAGGCTGCCTTTGCGTTTGGATTATTTTTTGCCAGCGCAGGCGTTTCGCCGCCTACCACGAGCAGGGGCAAGCCCCTGCACCCCGCCGTAGTTCAACCATTTGCAGCTTTATCTTGCCCAAGCTAAAAGGCAGCCTGAAAACGGGTTTTCCGTTTCAGGCTGCCTAATATTGATTGCTTTATGTGAGCTCAATTAAATTCAAATCGCACCCAAATACCAAAACTAAAATTTCTTGTTGTTCTCTCTAAGTTTTTTAACTCGTTCGGCTCGCTCCGCTTTTGATTTATCGCATTTGTCCTGACTGGGATTGTCTAGGCAACTCTCCGAATGGCAGGCAGCCAAACCAAAAATAAGACAAAAAATCAAAGGGCGGATAGAGTACGCCGTTGATAAACCGCCCAATTTTTTACGAATAAAATCCATGTTGGTCTCCCAAGTGTTAAAATTCGTAATTGTAGATTTGGCAGCACAGCCAAACCAGCCACCCGCAGCGCAAAAAACAGCCTGATTGTGGGGATATTTAACCAAGCAAGGAGCATTGATGAACGTAAACGAAAAAATCCGTATGTTGCGTGAGCTAAACCATTGGTCGCAGGAAGAAATGGCAGAGCGGCTGGGTATGTCGCACAACGGCTATGCCAAGATTGAGCGCGGCGAAACCAAACTTTATTTGGAAAAACTGAACCAAATCGCCCAAATTTTTAATATTGACCTTTCAGAATTGGTTGCCAACCACGACAAAAGCATTTTCTTCTTTTTGCATGGAACGTGTAATCAAGCCGTTAATTATTACGGCAGCGGCAATCTTGATGAAATAGCAGAAATTGAAAAATTGAAACTCATCATTGGGCATAAAGATGAGCTTATCGCGCAAAAAGATAAAGAATTGGCGGCACAGCAAGAAATCATTGCATTATTAAAGCAGCAAATAGCGGCTAACCCATAATCCACAAAAGGCAGCCTGAAATGTTGGAAAAGGTCGCGTTGTTTACACTTTTTCAGGCTGCCTAGCTTTCGTTTTTTGGCTGCATGATGATTTAGCAGCTTTCGCAGATTATCAAGAACCATGCGGCTTCGCCGTGCCTTGCGGCATTCTTGACAACCTGCGAAACCCGCCAAACTTGTCTGCATCCAAAATCCGAAAAGTGTAAACAACGCTGTTGATTTCCACATCTCAGGCAGCCTGAAACTTTCAGGCTGCCTTTTTTCGTGCCAACGCCTTATTTCTTAAGAACCTGCGCTGCCGGACGCTGCAGATGGCGCTGCATATAGCTCGCAAACGGCTCAACGTTTGGCAGCACTTGGGCGCGGAACATACCCCAAGCCAAGAAGGCGGTCAGGTATATATCGAGCGCGCTGAAATGTTGTCCCACGGCGTATTCGCGGCCGTCAGA
>CAUSAW010000122.1:0-5049 GCA_963529725.1 uncultured Kingella sp.
CGTTTTGTGTATAAAGGCAGCCTGAAACCGCCCATTCCCCCCACCAATGCATCCCCTCTCCCGCTTGCGGGGGAGGGCTAGGGTGGGGGAAAATGCCTGATATGCCTCCTAATTCTGTTTCTACCGAAACAGCACCCCCATCCCAACCCTCCCCCGCGCAAGCGCAGGAGAGGGGCAGGTTACAGACAGCATCAAAGGCAGCCTGAAAACGGTCAATCCCATTTTCAGGCTGCCTTATTTTATTGGATTAAATCAGCTTGCCAGCTTCGCCGCCGCATCGCGCAACGCCGTGCGCAAGCCTTCTTCAATCACAGGATGATAGAACGGCATATCCAGCATTTGCGCGATGGTCATTTTCATTTGATGCGCCCATGCCAGCAAGTGCGCGATGTGTTCCGCCGCAGGGCCGACCATTTCCGCGCCCAAGAAACGCCCAGTTTCGCGGTCGGCATACACGCGCAGGTGCCCTTTGTTTACCAGCATCACGCGGCTGCGCCCTTGGTTTTTAAACGACACTTCGCCAATCGCCACGCCACATTCAAAATCGTTGCCGTATTCGGCTTTCAGCGTGGCAAAACGCGCGCCCACGCTGGCGATTTGCGGGTCGGTAAACACCACGCCAATCATGCTGCGGCGCAAACCCGCTTGCACATCGGGGAAACGCCCCGCGTTGTCGCCCGCAATTTTGCCTTGGTCTGCCGCTTCGTGCAGCAGTGGCAGTTGGTTGGACGCATCGCCTGCGATAAAAATATGCGGAATGCTGGTTTGCATGGTGTGCGGATTGGCAACGGGCACGCCGCGCGCGTCCAGCTCTATGTTGAGATTTTCCAAGCCCAAATTGTCCACATTGGGGCGGCGACCCGTAGCCGCGAGCAGGTAATCCGCCATGAATGTGCCGCGTTCGCCATCTTGTTCCCATTGCACGACTACCTTGCCTTCGCTGTTGAGCGCAACTTCGGTTTTGGCATCAAGGTGCAAAGTCAGCTCTTCGCTGAATACTTCCACCGCTTCTTGCAGGATAACGGGATCGCTGATGCCGCCCAGCAAGCCGCCGATGCCAAAGATTTCCACGCGCACGCCCAAGCGGGATAACGCTTGCCCCAACTCCAAACCAATCACACCCGGCCCAAACACGGCAACGCTTTCAGGCAGCGTGTCCCATGAGAACACGTCGTCGTTCACAATCAATTTGTCGCCCAAAACCTGCCATTGCGGGAATATCACGGGGCGCGAGCCTGTGGCGATGACGATGCGATCGGCGCGGATTTGCGTGTGATCGCCCACTTGAATGGTGTGTTCGTCGATAAATTTGGCGTGTCCCATGATGCGTTTGCTTTCGTCCCACGCCATCACGTCTTCCACCACAAAGCCAACGAAGCGATCGCGTTCAGATTTCACGCGGTTCATCACTTCTTCGCCGTTCACGCGGATGGACGATTTATCCAAATGCACGCCAAAGGGATCAGTGTGCAGCGCATGGTGGCGGGCATCGGCGGCGGCAATCATCAGCTTGGATGGCATGCAGCCCACACGCGCGCAGGTGGTGCCAAACACATTGCCTTCAATTAAATAAACATTTGGCGTGTGCAATAGGGCGTTGCGGTAGGCGCCCATGCCTGCTGTGCCGCCGCCGATTACTACAACGTCTGCTTGGATTTGTTTCATGTTGTTCTCCTTATTGGGGAATAAATAATAAAGTTTCGCTATTATATTTCAGATTGTGTTTGATTTTGATTAAAAGATTTAATTTGGGCATTTGTGGCGGCGCGTTAAACCCATTTTATCCGCGCCAATTGGTTTTCAGGCTGCCTTTAACAACGCAAAAGGCAGCCTGAAAACACTACGCCGCAACGGCTTCTATCACGCCTAAATCCACCAAGCCGCGATAAATGCCGTCTTCATCAATGCTGGGGCAAACATAATCGGCAACGGCTTTGAGCGCAGGGATGGCGTTGCCCATTGCCACGCCAAAGCCCACCGCTTCTAGCATTTCAAAATCGTTCGGCCCATCGCCAAATGCCATGCTGTCGGCGATGCTGATGCCCAATTTATCCAACGCCGCAGCGATGCCCCGCGCTTTGGAGCCTGCTTTGTCCAAAATATCCACGCCGCTGGGATGCCAGCGAATGGTTTGCACATTGGTTGGCAACAGCGGAGCAACTGCGCCATCTTGTTCGGCAGGATAAAAGGCGAGCACTTGATAGGTGTCGTATTTGCCGCAGGCGTTGGGATCGCGCGCGTAGCTGATGCCCAGCGCGTTGAGCGCGTCGCGCAGATAGTGGTCTTCGGCGATGGCAAACAAGCCTTCGCGCGTGGCAAGGATATGGGCGATGTTGTGCGCTTTCAGGCTGCCTGATAGCTGGGCGAGCTGGGTTTTGTTAAACGGAAATTTTGCCAACGCAGCGCCGCGGTATTCCACGTATTGCCCGTTTAGCGAAACAATCATTTCAATGCCGCATTCTGCAATCAATTCAACAATTTTGCTGGGCATGGATGGGATGGTGCGCCCTGTGGCGATGGCGGTGATGATGCCTTTTTGTTTCAACAGGTTCAGCGCGGTTTTGGTGCTTTCGGGGATGTATTTTTTGCCGCGATTGATGTACAGCGTTTCGTCGATGTCAAAAAAGATGATTTTGGGCTGGGGTTTCATAGCCATTCCTTGGGGATTTTGCAAACGGGGATGGGCTGGATTTTATGCTGCGTGGCGCGGTTGAGTTTCACAAATATATCAAACACTTCTTGCTCGCGCCCCGTTAAGGTTTCGCGCGTGATGCCGTTTTCAAATTGCGCCATGGCGCGTTCTAATTCGGGGTAAGTTGCGCCCATTTGTTGCTCGTCGGTGCGCTCACCATCCCACAGCCCATCGGTGGGCGCGGCGGTTTGGATGGATGCGGCGATGTTTAAGGTTTGGGCGATGGTGTACACCTGCGTTTTGAGCAAATCGGCAATTGGGCTGATGTCCACGCCGCCATCGCCGTATTTGGTGAAAAAGCCTACGCCAAAGTCTTCCACCTTGTTGCCCGTGCCAGCAACAAGCAAGCCGTTGATTTGCCCGTAGTAATACAGCGTGGTCATGCGCAGGCGCGAGCGGGTGTTTGCCATGGCAAGGTCTTGGTTGGGGCTTTTCAGGCTGCCTGAAAGCACGGTGCGTTCAAATTGTTCAAAGGTGGGGGTTAAATCAACGGTTTGCGCGCGAACGTTAGGATATTGGGCAACGAGCGCGGCGATGTGTTCGGCGGCACGGTCAAATTGGTCGGCTTTTTGGCGGATGGGCATATTGAGCAACAGCGTGGGCAGCGCGGTTTGGGCGCAAAGCGTGGACACCACGGCAGAATCGATGCCGCCCGACACGCCCACCACAAAGCCTTGCGCACGCGCTTGGCAGGCGTAATCGCTCAGCCAGCTAACGATGTGTTGGATAACTTTTTCAGTTTGCATGAAGTTTCCTTGTGAGAGAGTTTCAGGCTGCCGATATGGTTGCGAGCAGGGTGGCAAAGGCAGCCTGAAAATGGAGAATCGCCCGCCCGTAAACCATTTGAAAACGCGGGCGCAGCTTGCCGCCTACGGGCTTGGCATTATAGCTTGCGGATGGTTTTCAGGCTGCCTCAGTTGGCAGAAATCGCGCTAAGGCAGCCTGAAAATACACGATATAATGCTGATTGAGCATTTGTGCGTATTGTTTTTTAGCCGATTTTTATCTGTTGAAAGGAATCATCATGGCTCATGTTATCCACCTTGGCATTGCGCTGGCGACAGCGTTGGCAGCCGCTGTTTTGCACGCTGAACCGCCGCCAGACAGCCCCGATAGCAACAAAGATTGGAAAATCGCCTGCGACAACACGGGCACTTGCCGAATCGCGGGCTACCAAGCCAGCAGCAGCGCCAAGCCTGTTAGCGTGTTGTTTACCCGCGCCGCAGGCGAAAACACGCCGATTATGGGCGAGGTTTATTTGCACGGCGCAGCAAACATTGCCCACGCCGATTTGCTGATTGATGGCAAGGCGCAAGGGCAAGTGGTTTTGCAGCCGCCCAGCGGCAAGGGCAAGTTGAGCGACAGCCAAACGCAGCAGCTGCTCACCGCAATCAAGCGCGGGCAAAGCGTTGCCTTCAAGCAGCAAGACACGCTGTGGACGCTATCCAACGTGGGTGCGAATGTGGCGCTGCTGCACGCCGATGAAATCCAACAACGCGAGGGCACGCCCACCGCGTTTATCCATATTGGCAACGAGAAAAAAAGCGTGCGCGCCGCCGAGCCTAAGCCTGTTATCAACGTGCCGCCTGTTTCGCAGGATAAGGCGGTGGTGATTAAATTTGCCAGCAAGGGCTACAAAAATGTGCAGGGGCAATTGCTTGCCGCGCGCCAAGCGGCGGGAGCGCCAGAGAGACAAGACTGCCCCGCGGCGGATAAACAAGACATCACGCTTTATCCGCTGGATAAGGACAACGCGCTGCTGGCGCTGGTTTGCACGCGCGGCGCGCAGCAGGATGAAGATGAATTTTTTATCACCGATGGCAAGGGCAAGCAGGTGAAAAAATATGTGGGCAGGTTTGGCAACAGCGGCAAGGGTTATCACAATGGCTTGCTGAGCGTGGGCAGCAAAGGGCGCGCAGCGGGCGATTGCTTGGCGCTGGAAACCTACGCATGGAATGGCGCGGAATTTGTGTTGGCAGAAGCGATGGATACGGGGCTGTGCCGAGGTTTTGCGGGCGGCGCGTGGGATTTTTATCGCATCACATCGGATATTCGGCGCGCACCGTGATGCTGTGATACGGTTGGCAAGACAAGATTGGCAGCCTGAAAACGGGGTTTTCTCTTTTTCAGGCTGCCTTTGTGTTTGGTTTAGGGCTGGTGGATAAAGATGAGATTTGTCGGGCATAAATGCGCCGACCTACAAGCTCTGTGTGGCAATGCTGCGATGCTGTTGGCGAGACAAGATTGGCAGCCTGAAAACAGATTTCCCTTTTTCAGGCTGCCTTTTAAGCCCAAAACAAAAGGGGCTGTACTAGATAAGCAGTCATGTTAGACTGCAAAAATGAAGATAACTCATT
>CAUSAW010000123.1:0-4962 GCA_963529725.1 uncultured Kingella sp.
CGCGAAGGTGGTCGCACAGTAGGTGCGGGCGTTGTGGCTAGCGTGATCGCTTAATACAAGGATACAGACTGATGGCAAACCAAAAAATCCGTATCCGCTTGAAAGCGTATGATTACAGTTTGATTGACCGTTCTGCACAAGAAATCGTTGAAACTGCTAAGCGCACAGGCGCAGTGGTAAAAGGTCCGATTCCTTTGCCTACTAAAATTGAGCGTTTTAACATTTTGCGTTCTCCACATGTGAACAAAACTTCGCGTGAACAATTGGAAATCCGCACGCACTTGCGCTTGATGGACATCGTGGATTGGACCGACAAAACAACCGACGCGCTGATGAAGCTGGACTTGCCAGCAGGCGTGGATGTTGAAATTAAAGTTCAATAATCGCTGAATCCAAAGGCAGCCTGAAAACACTTAACCGTTTTCAGGCTGCCTTTTTCTATGCTGTAAACGTGGTTAAAATTTTGGGCTGTTGCAACTTTTTAATTGGATGTAAACATGGATTTAGATATTTCTTGGGCGCAAGTTTTTCTTTGGCTGCACATTTTGGCGGTGGCGGTGTGCGTGGTGCGCGTGTTGTACAAGCAGCGCAACACGGGCTCGGCATTTGCGTGGCTGATTATTTTGTTTGTGTTTCCTGTGTTTGGCGTGATTGCGTATTTTGTGATTGGCGAGCCACGGCTGGGAACGGCGCGCGCCAAGCGCAGCGAGCAGATGAATGCGTTTTATCGCGCGTTTGCCGAGCAACATTTGGGCGACGATGATGCCGATGTGAGCAACAAAATGCAGCAGCGGTATCAGGGTATCAGCAACGTCGCCACCAGCGTTACGGGGCTTGCACCCAGCGAGCACAACGCCATGCGTTTGCTCACGCAAACCGATGAAATTATTGATGCCATGCTTGCCGATATTCAGGCTGCCCAGCAAACGTGTGCGCTGGCGTTTTATATTATTGAGCCGCAAGGAAAAATTCAGGCGCTGTTGAATGCGGTGCGCGATGCGGCGCAGCGCGGCGTGGAATGCACGATTTTGGCGGACGCGGTGGGTAGCAGCGCGTTTTTGGGCAGCGAATGGGAAACACAGCTGCGCGATGCGGGCGTGCGGATTATGCCTGCGCTGCCTGTGGGCGTATTCAAAACGTTTTTTGCGCGTAGTGATTTGCGTAACCATCGCAAGATTTTGATTGTGGATAATTTGATTGCCTACACGGGTAGTTTCAATTTGGTTGATCCGCGCTTTTTCAAGCAAGGCGCGGGCGTGGGCGAATGGGTGGATGTGATGATGCGCTGCCGTGGCGAGATTGTGCTGGAATTGGCGGCGGTGTTTTATGCGGATGTGGCGGTGGAAACCGATGAAAATTTAGCCGAAGTGCAGCAGCAAATTGAGCAAATCAGCGACAAAATCCCCGAATTGCTGACGATTAAACGCCAATCGGGCGATGCGATTGCCCAAGTGATACCGTCTGCGCCCAATCAATCCGACCCTGTGATTTACGAAACCATCGTGTGCGCCATCCACGCTGCCAAGTCGCGCGTGATGATTACCACGCCGTATTTTGTGCCCGATGAATTGTTGCTGACCGCGCTGACCACCGCTGCCAAGCGCGGCGTGGACGTTACCTTGATTTTGCCTGCCAAGGTGGATTCGTTGCTCGTGCGCTGGGCTTCGCAGGCGTATTATCCTAAGCTATTGAACGCAGGCGTAAAAATTGCGCTGTTTCACGGCGGCTTGCTGCACGCGAAAACGCTCACGGTGGACAACGATTACGCGCTGTTTGGCACGGTGAACATGGATATGCGCAGCTTTTTCTTGAACTTGGAAATCAGCCTTGCCATTTACGATGCGCCCACTACGCAAGCCATCGCTCAGTTGCAGCAGCAATATTTGCGCGACAGCCGCCTGATTTCGCTCACGCATTGGCAGCAGCGCGATAAGATTTGGGGCTTGGTGGAAAACGTGGTGCGCTTGTTTAGCCCGCTGTTGTAGTTTTCAGGCTGCCTTTGTCTGCCAGAGGCAGCCTGAAACCTTTGCAAAACCCCAACAGTAGCCTGAAATCCAAAACGAAAAGGCGGCAGTTCACTGCAAAATATCTGATTAAACAGAGTGTTACTGATTTATCAAAATGTCGGCGAGTCGCCGACGTTCCATTGGTTGTAGGTTTTGCAAAGGTTTCAGCCTGAAAACCATTTTTCGTGTCTGCTTGTATTCGGTTTATGCAGCAAATTCATGGCGCAAAAGTTGCCGCAATACCGATTGCAAACAGCATCATCCCTATTTGCTAAACCAAATTAACTAACGTAAAATATCCGCGCTTTTTTGTAAGCAAATATTAACCTTTTTGATAGGAGCCAACCATGTCCATCACAAAACCAACCCTAATTGCCGCGCTGATGTTCGCCGCCATTCCCGCCTTTGCCAAAGGCCCCAAAGTGCCCTACGACCACAAAGGCATCACCTCTGCCGACATCGTGAAAAGCCCCGATGTGCGCTGGGTAACCGTGGATGAAATCCGCGAAAGCATCAAAGATATGCCACCGATGACCGTGAGCTTTGACATCGACGACACCGTGCTCGTGTCTTCACAATGCTTCTACTACGGGCGCAACAAATGGTCGCCCAACGGCTTTGAATACCTGCACAACCAAAAATTCTGGGACTACGTTGCCGACGGCTGCGATTTGAGCTCTATCCCCAAAGAATCCGCCAAAAAATTGATTGAAATGCACCAAGCGCGCGGCGACCAAGTGGTGTTCATCACAGGGCGCACCCCCGCCAAAAAACATAAAGACGGCACCATGGACCAACTCGCCAAAATCTTGGAACGCACCTTTGGCGTGAAAAACATGAAGCCCATCAGCTACACTCGCGACACGCCCGTTGCGCCCTACAAATACGACAAAACCGCCTACATCGTTAAAGCCCAATCCAAAATCCACTACGGTGACAGCAACGACGACGTGTTAGCCGCGCGCGAAGCTGGCATTCGCGGCATCCGCGTGATTCGCCCATCCGTGAGCACCAATCGCCCCTTACCTGTGAATGGCGGTTATGGCGAAGAAGTTTTGGTGGATTCGTCTAACTAACGCACGAACGATGCGCCAAACGTTTTCAGGCTGCCTTAATCACAATAGGCAGCCTGAAAATTTGTAAACAAGAAATATCAACATCTTGCGCGTAAAATATCTCACTCGTTTGTCAAAACTGTGGCATAATCCGCGTCTCGTTTTGCTGGCGCGAAACGAATTTCGGAGTTTGCAAACGGGTGGATGTTTCTACTCGGCAAACTTGTCCGCCGTAAGGCATTATTTTTTTTAGGAAAAACAAAATGTTAACCGTAGAACAAAAAGCGCAAATTATCAAAGACTTCCAACGAAAAGAAGGCGATACCGGCTCATCAGAAGTGCAAATCGCATTGCTGACTTTCCGCATCAACGATTTGACACCACACTTCAAAGCTAATCCCAAAGACAAACACAGCCGCCGCGGCTTGTTGAAAATGGTGAGTGCACGCCGTCGCTTGTTGGCATACTTGCGCCGCACCGATGCAGAAACTTATCGCAACGTGATTACCCGCTTAGGTCTGCGTAAATAATAGGTAAACACATTTTCAGGCTGCCTTGTGAACCATAAGGCAGCCTGAAAAGCATTTAAGGAACATGTAATGACTTCGCTTTACGATTTTACCCTCCCAACCGCGCAAGGCAAAGAACAAGCCCTTGCTGATTATCGCGGCAAAGTGCTGCTGATTGTGAACACCGCCACGCGCTGCGGCTTAACTCCGCAATACGAGGAGTTGCAACAGCTTTGCGCCCAATACCGCGCGCAAGGCTTGGAAATACTGGATTTCCCTTGCAACCAATTTCGTGAACAAGCCCCCGAAGCGAGCGCGGAATATGCCCAAGTGTGCAAAATGAAGTTTGACACGGAGTTTCCCATTTTCAGCAAAATTGACGTAAACGGCGCGAATGCCCATCCGCTGTATGTTTACCTGAAACAGCAGCAGCCCGCCGACATCAGCAACCATGCGTTCAAAGAATTGCTGCTTAAACTCGCCTCATTGGGCGAAACGCGCGAGGGGGCAGACATCAAATGGAACTTCACTAAGTTTTTGGTAAACAGACAAGGCGAAGTGGTCGCCCGCTTTGCGCCCAGTACCACGCCGCGCGAAATGGAAGGCGAGATTCAACGCTTGTTGGCAGAATAAACGGCATCATAATAGGCAGCCTGAAAGTGTTTTCAGGCTGCCGTTTCTTTCGCGCCATACTCGCACAAATCGTTGATAATGCAGGTTTGGCATTGCGGTTTAAGCGCCTTGCAGGTGTATCGCCCGTGCAAAATCAGCCAATGATGCGCGTCCAGCAAAAATTCTTTGGGTACATTTTTCATCAATTTATCTTCCACTTCGCGCACTGTTTTGCCGCGTGCTAAGCCTGTGCGGTTGGCAACGCGAAAAATATGCGTATCCACCGCCATCACGGGCTGCTTAAACGCTGTGTTCAGCACCACATTTGCCGTTTTGCGCCCCACGCCCGCCAGCGCTTCTAGCTCTTCGCGTGTTTGCGGCACTTCGCCGCCATGCTGTTCCAGCAGCGTACGGCAAGTTTGCATGATGTGTTTGGATTTGGTTTGATACAGCCCAATCGTTTTCACATATTCGCGCACGCCATCCAGCCCCAAATTCAGCATCGCTTGCGGCGTATTGGCAACGGCAAACAGCTTTTCGGTGGCTTTATTTACACCCTTATCGGTCGCCTGCGCCGACAGCAACACGGCAATCAACAGCTCAAATGGGCTGCTGAAATGGAGTTCGGTGGTGGGATGCGGATTGGCGGCGCGCAGGCGTTCAAAGATTTCTTGGCGGATGCGTTTGTTCATGGTGGTAGGGAGTAGAAACGGTTTTCAGGCTGTCTTGGTGGGATGAGGCAGCCTGAAAAATGTTACAAGGGAAGGGATTATTGTATTT
>CAUSAW010000124.1:0-4874 GCA_963529725.1 uncultured Kingella sp.
GTATAGCGTGTCGCCCGAAACTACTCGGTAGCTGCCTGTGGCTGAACTGGTGTTCCCGTATGATGCGCCGCTCGCGCTAGTTGGCTTTACCCGCAGGCTGGTCCCCAATTTTACGGTGTCATCGGGCATGTTGTTCCACATGCGGATATTGTCTTGGCTCACGCCATAGCGTTTGGCGATGTTATACAAGGTATCGCCAGGGACAACTTGGTGGTAAGTCGCGTTCACATCCACGCTGGGATAAACGCCTGTTGGGTTAGCGTATGCGCTGTGGCTGGGCGTAACAGGCGTGCTGACGGCAGCGTTATTGCTTGGCGTGTAAACGGTGGACGGGGTGGGATTGTAGGGCGATGCGCCGTAGGGATTGCTGGTGTTGGTGCTTGCGCCTGCGTTTGTGCCATCGTAGGGCGATGCGGTGCTAGGGTTGTAAGGCGATGCGGTGGTGCCGCTGCCTACGCCATTGCCTGCCACAACGGGGGCGGAATTTTTGGCAGCAGTACACGCCGTTAATAAGGCTGCTGCTGTTGCCAAAGTTAAAATGGAACGAAGTTTCATAAAGCTACCTTTTTTCTGGATAAAAACACGCGCAGCAAATGACTGCAAACGGGCGTAATCATACCGTTTTGCTGGGGCATTGGGCAAGCGCACACGCTGCTTTTATGCGCTTGTGTGGCGATTTGGGCAGCGATAAAGCCCATTTTCAGGCTGCCTTAATGCAAGCGCAGATGATTGGCTCTATATTTACCGATAATGCAAACAATAAGGCAGCCTGAAAACGCCATAACCCATTTTCAGGCTGCCTATCTGTTATCACTGCAAACTACAAAACCGCCATCGGATAACTGCCCACCACTTTCACAAACGCCGCTGTCTCGCGCAACTGCGCCAACGCCGCTTGCACGCGCTCATCCAATTCATGCCCTTCAATATCAATAAAAAACAAATATTCCCAAAGCCCTGTGCGGCTGGGGCGACTTTCAAATTTGGTGAGCGAAATCCCCGCCCGCGTTAAAGGCTCAATCACGCGATGCAGCATCCCCACATGGTTGGGCGCGCTGACCACCAGCGAAGTCTTATCCTTGCCGCTGGGCGTGGTATCTTGATGCCCCAGCACCAAAAAGCGCGTGGTGTTGTTGGGCTCGTCTTCAATGTTTTCTGCGATTTTGGTAAGCCCATAAATCTCCGCCGCCGTTTGGCTGGCAATCGCCGCCACGTCTTCGTCCAACTGCGCCAGCCGTGCCGCTTCGCCGTTGCTGGACACCGCCACGCGCGGCACATCGCCGCTCAAATGCGTGTTCAGCCAATGTTGGCATTGCGCCAACGCCTGCGCGTGCGCATACACCTTTTTCACCTTTTTCAGGCTGCCTGAAACGTTTAACAAATGATGATGAATGCGCAGCACCACTTCCCCGCAAGCGCGCAACGGCGTGTTCACCAGCAAATCCAACGTGCGCCCCACCGAGCCTTCGGTAGAATTTTCCACAGGCGCAACCGCATAATCCGCCTGCCACGCTTCCACCAAGCGCACGCTGTCGTCCACCGTGGTGCAAGGCACGGTAACCGCCGCGTGCCCAAAATGCTTAATCGCCGCCATCTGCGTAAACGTGCCCATCGGGCCCAAATACGCAATCGTCAGCGGACGCTCCACCGCCAAGCATTCGCTCATCACTTCGCGGAACAAGCGCGCCACGCCCTCATCGGGCAACGGGCCTTTGTTCAATGCCTTAATCCGCAGCAACACCTGCGCCTCGCGCTCAGGACGATACACCGCGCCCGTTCCTTTTAGCTCGCCAATCGCTCGCGCATGAATCGCCCGCTCGTTCAGCAAGTTCAAAATCTGCTGGTCAATTGCATCAATCGCATTGCGATGCGGCAACAATTTCTCATCAATAGACATCGGTTCAATTCCCAAAACAAAAGCGCGCATTTTACCTAATCTGCACCGTTTATTCAGGATAACTTTCAGACTGCCCCAAGCCCAAAGGCAGCCTGAAAACAAAAAAAGGCAGCCCAAAAAGAGCTGCCACAAATACCTCAATCAGAGATTTTACGCTTCACAAACAATGCAGACTTTCGCCTGCCTCTGCCATGCTGCCCGAAAGGAGAAAAAAGCAGCACAACAAAGCGATTTAGCACACCGTTTTGCCCAAGCAAAACACCGCGCCAGAATAGGGTTGAATATTTCTCGCTTGTTATTCTTGTAATTCAATGTAATTCGAATTTTATGCTTGCTTACAAATCTTGACAAGGCAAAACAAAAAGCAACAATTTAATTTTACTTATCCACAAAATCGCAGCAAAAAACGCCAATAATCAAAATTTTTCAAAATCATTTTCTAAACTTTTTATTCAAATTGCTACACTGCGCAACATTGCACACGCAAAAAAATTGCCCCGCGTTGAACAACGGGGGCACAAAAGGAACACAAACCACTACCAAATGGACTACACAGCAGCAAAGTTTGCGAACAATTTCTGTTGCCGTGTAGCTGGTGAAACGAATAGTACCCCTTTCCGTTTCTTTTTGCAAATGATATTTATTATTATTTTTATAAAATATGGTAACTTTATGATTTTAAACAAAACTAGTTTTAACAATTTTTAAAAATAAGCGATACGAGCGCGAGTAAAAAATCTAAAAGCGCAATTAGATTAGCAAAATTTGCGTATTCAATCTGAGTTTAACAGCGCGAAATCTCATCATCCTTTGGCGTTTTCAGGCTGCCTTGCTGGCTTATTGGTAAAAATGCGATAATAAGCGTTCTTTTTCACTGCAACGAAAGCACCTTATGACGGCTCAAATCATCAATGGCAAAGAAGTTTCCGAACAATGCTTGCAACGCATCAGCGAGCAAGTGCAACAACGCCAAACGCAAGGCAAGCGCGCCCCAGGTTTGGCGGTTATTTTGGTGGGCGATAATCCTGCCAGCGCGGTTTATGTGCGCAATAAGCAACGCGCTTGCGATAAGGTGGGCTTTCGCTCGTTTTCGCATATTTTGCCCGAGCACACCAGCGAAGCGGAATTGCTGGCGCTGATTGATGCTTTGAACGCGCAAGCGGATGTGGATGGGATTTTGGTGCAACTGCCGCTGCCTGCGCATATCAATAGCCAAGAAGTGTTGGAGCGCATTCATCCTGATAAGGATGTGGACGGTTTTCATCCGTATAACGTGGGGCGCTTGCTGCAACGGATGCCTACGCTGCGCCCATGCACGCCCAAGGGTGTGATGACTTTGCTGAATGCGTATCAGATTCCTGTGAAAGGCAAGAAGGTTACGATAGTTGGCGCGTCTAATATCGTGGGGCGTCCGATGGCGCTGGAGATTATGCTGGCAGGCGGCACGCCTACGGTTTGCCATCGTTTTACGGAAAATTTGGCGCTGGAAGTGGCAACGGCGGATATTTTGATTGTTGCCGTGGGCAAGCCGAATTTTATTGAAGGGGCTTGGATCAAGCCGAATGCGACGGTGATTGATGTAGGCATCAACCGCTTGGAAGATGGCTCGTTGTGCGGCGATGTGGAATTTGCCGAAGCGAAGGAGCGTGCGGCGGCGATTACGCCTGTGCCCGGTGGCGTGGGCCCGATGACAATTGCGAGCTTGCTGGAAAATACTTTGCAAGCGGCGCAGATACATGATGCAGCCTGAAAACGGGAAACCGCGCTTTTGCGAAGTTAAAGCTGTAAACAGCGTTTCAGGCTGCCTTTGGCGGCTAATGTGCACTTTTCACAATGGAGCAATATTATGGAACAAACTGCCCTGCCCGATTCTTGCCAAGCATATTTAAACCGCACCTTGCAGCCCACCGTGCCATTTACGCTAGGCGATGCAAACGACCGCCCGCAAATCTGGCAAAGCAAGGTGGGCGGCAATCCTTATCTGCCGCGAAATGCTGATTATCCGCGCAACGCCAACGGCGAGCCGCTAACGCTGTTGGCGCAGGTGAATTTTGCCGAAATGCCGCCGCTGCCCGATTTTCCCAGCAGCGGCTTGATTCAGTTTTTTGTGGACGAAACCGATTATTCCTTGGGCATGGATTACGATAATTACACCAACACAGCCAACTACCGTGTGGTTTACTATCCCGAGATTACGCAAGATTTGGCGCAGCTTTGCGATGATTTCGCGCCGTTTCAGGCTGCCACAAAAGAAGAAGGCGCGCTGCCTGTTGATGGCGAATATCGGATTATTTTTCAAGCTGTGGCGCAGGAGCCCATTTCGGTTGGCGATTTTCGCAACGAGCTGGTTGCGAGCATCACCAATATCAAAGACCCCGAGCAAGAGCAGCTTTGGGGCGAGCTTTTTGCCGCCGATAACGCCGAAGGGCATCGCATCGGCGGTTATCCCTATTTCACGCAAACCGACCCGCGCGAATGGTTTGACCATCTAAAAAACCATACCGTGCTGCTGTTTCAGCTAGACAGCGATTTTGACGACAGCGAGAGCAACGACCGCGTGCTTTGGGGCGACAGCGGCGTTGGCAATTTCTTTATCACGCCCGAAGATTTGCGCCAGCGCGATTTCAGCCACGTGCTGTTTACTTGGAATTGCTGATAGCTTTCAGGCTGCCTGAACCAGCCGATGCCATGCAAAAGGGCGGATATGAAATCCGCCCTATTTTTTGCCTGTTGGTTACGCCAAGAATTGCACGGCTTTCAGGCTGCCTATTTTTTCTTTTTCACAATGGTGATTTTGCCATTAACCATTTTGAGCGTGCCCGTGGCGGATGGGGCGGGCGCGGTTTGGTTTTGGGCTTGGCGCGGTTTGCTCGTTTTCACTTCATTGGAGCCTTCGGTTTTAGCTTCGCTGAAACCCGCGTTGCTCGTTTTCAGGCTGCCTTTGGCGGCATCGCGATTGGCTTGGTTGCTTTTCAGG
>CAUSAW010000125.1:0-4867 GCA_963529725.1 uncultured Kingella sp.
TGGCATCAACGCGGAACGAGCCTTCCGCCATATTGCCGTCGCAAATGTCCAGCCACGTTACCAGGCCGTGCAAGGCTTTGGCGTAGGCAACCGCTTCGGCGGCGGAGCGCATTTCGGGTTCGGACACCACTTCCAACAGCGGCGTTCCCGCACGGTTCAGATCAATGCCGGTGGCGCCGTTCAAGCCTTCGTGCACCGATTTGCCCGCGTCTTCTTCCATATGGGCGCGGGTTACGTTGATGGTTTTCACGTCATCGCCGACCACGATTTCCAGCTTGCCATGCTCCACAATCGGCAGGTCTAATTGGCTGATTTGGTAGCCTTTTGGCAGGTCGGGATAGAAATAGTTTTTGCGGTCAAACACGTTTTTCTGGTTGATTTTGGCATTCAGCGCCAAGCCGAGCTTAATCGCTTTTTCCACCACTTCGCGGTTCATCACCGGCAGCGTGCCCGGCAGCGCGCATTCCACCACGCTGGCGTGCGCGTTCGGCTCGGCGCCAAAGGCGGTACTCGCGCCGCTGAAAATTTTGGATTTGGTGTTGAGTTGGACGTGGATTTCCAATCCGATTACGGTTTCCCAGGTCATGTTTTTGTCTTTCTGATTTAATGGGTTAAGGAGTTTTCAGGCTGCCTGAAAAAGGGCGAATTATAGCAAGCTATGGCGTTTCAGGCTGCCTTATTGGGCTTTCGTTGCTGCTATTATTGTCGCTTGTCGATGATGCTTCGGCTAATGCGTTTTCAGGCTGCCTATCGGGACTGTTTTCGCCTGCTTTGTCCCACAAGATTCGCACGTCAAAAAAATGCGCCGATAGCATGGTGAGAATAACCACCAAGCAGAAATAAATGGCGGCGGGTCCGGGGGTTACGCGGGCGATGTTGGTATGAAATGTACTCATCATGATGATGATGACAAAGATGTCTATCATAGACCAGCGCCCGACGCGCTCGGTGATGCGGTATTGCACGGAAAGCGCATGGATGGGCAGCAAGGGGCGCACGGCGGCGCTGTAAAGCAGCATCAGCATGGAGATGATTTTGAGCGTGGGCACGGCGATGCTGGCGCTGAATATCACGCTGGCGATAAAGCGGTCGCCTTTGTTCCACATAAAAATAATGCCGCTCATAATGGTGCTGACTTCTTTTTCCATTGGGTTGGTGGAAATCATGATGGTTAAGAAGTTGGCGGGCAGATACAAAATCATGGCGGCGAGCAAAAAGCAGGCAGACACTTTCAGGCTGCTGGGGCGGCGGTGGAACAGCTCCGAGCCACATACGCCACAAAATGTTTCGCTGGCGGGGCGGTAAAACAGGCAGCGCTTGCAGCAGATGGTATTAGGGGCAGCCTGAAAAAAGGGTTGGTGCTTGGCGCGGCGAATTTGGTAATACACCCAATGGCTGGGCGTGGCAACGGCGGTACGCAACAGCAGCAAAGCCAGCACAGGCATCAGCCAAAACGCGGTGCCAAATTTCACCGATGCCACGGCACTGAGCTTGATATACGCCACCAGCATGGAAACAAAAAACACATCCACCATAATCCATTCTTGCAAACGAGTGAGCAAGCGGGTTGCGCCCAGCAGATGCCGCGCGTTGCGCTCAAAAATCAGCGCGCTGTAAACATAAATACACGACAGCAAAAACACAATCGGCGTACCAAAGGTGAGCAGGGTGAGCACGATGCCCAGAAAGCTCCATCTACCGCTGCCGATAAGCGTAATCATCATTTCAGGCAGCGTTAAGTTGGCATACATTCCCGTCATCATCACGCGCACAAAAGACTGGCTATATACCAGCACCATCAAAATTAGCGCAGCGATGGCGCAAGCCAGCACGATGGGATAAGGCTCAGGCTCAATGCTCACTAGATGATGATGGCAACGCGGGCATTCGGCAGATTGCCCTTGCCGCAGCTTGGGCAGATGGGTGTGCAAGCCGCATTCGGGGCAGGCGACATCGTGCGCAGGCAGGGTGGCGTTGGGGAAATAGTACTTTGCCCATTGATGCTGGATGCGGCGATAAAGGGCGTGGCGCAGGCGAGGCATTATTGGGCTACCACGTTGAATTCGCGCTCAATTTTTTGCCATTGCTCGGCTTCTTCTTGCAGCGCGGCGGCGGTGAGCGGGTTGTTGTCTAACCATGCTTGCGGGGCTTTGAGCGTGTAGCTGTTGGCAGGGGCGTTGTATTGCAGCGATAAGCCTTGCGGCAGCTGCAACGGCAAGCGGGCGCGGCAAAACAACACGGCAAGGCGCAAGGCAAGTACGGCGTGCCAGCGCATGGTGTCGTTGCGGCTGAGCGTGTCGCCCATTTTTTTCATATCACCGCGCTGCCCTAGCGTGAGCATGGACAGTAATTCTTGCTCTTGGCGCGAAAAGCCCGACATATCAGCGTTTGCCAACACATAAGCAGAATGCTTGTGATATGCGGTGTGGGCAATATCCACGCCCACTTCGTGCAGCTGCGCCGCCCAGCGCACATAGTTGGACCAATAATCCAGCTCTTGCACGGTGGCGGTTTGCGCTAAGTTGCGCAAAAACTGCAAGGCAAGCTGCGACACGCGCTGCGCTTGGTTGGTGCTCACGTGGTAACGCTCTTGGAACTGGCGCACAGTCTGCTCGCGCAAGTCTTCGTTTACATTGCGCCCCACGGTGTCAAAAAACACGCCATCGCGCAAACCCGCTTCGTTAAACGCCATGCCTGCGATGTCCAACTCTTCAAACGCCGCCATCATCACCGCCAGCCCGCCCGCAAACACTTCCACGCGCTCGGGCTTAATGCCATCTAGTTTGGCTTTTTTCACGCTGCCCGCGTCGGCAATTTTGTTTGCCAACACGCGCATGGCATCCAGCGTGATGCGCTCGCCCATGCCTTCTGCGGCGATTACGGTGGCGATAGATTTGGCGCTGCCTGATGTACCTAGCGCGATGTCCCAGCCTTGTTGTTTGTAGATTTTGCTGATGCGTTGGATTTCGCCACGCGCGGCGTTGATGGCAGCCTGAAAATCTTTTTGACTGATTTTGTTTTGGAAGAAACGCTTGGAATAGGTTACGCAGCCCAGCGGCAGGCTTTCGGTGTGGGTGGGGCGCAATTCGCTGCCCAAGATAAATTCGGTTGAGCCGCCGCCGATGTCAATCACCAGCAGTTTTTGCTCGTTGTTGGGATAGGTGTGGATCACGCCAGTGTAAATCAGCCGCGCTTCTTCGCGCCCTGCGATGACTTCAATCGGAAAGCCCAACGCGGCTTCGGCTTTGGGCAAAAATTGGGCGATGTTTTTCGCCACGCGGAAGGTGTTAGTCGCCACGGCGCGCACTTGCTCGGGGGCAAAGCCGCGCAGCCGTTCGCCAAATTGGGCAAGGCAGGCAAGGGCGCGCTCTTGGCTGCTTTCGTCTAGGTTTTTGTTGGCATCCAGCCCGCCTGCGAGGCGCACCATTTGTTTGATGTTTTCCACCAGCTGCGGTTGTCCGTTGTTGTTTTGGCAGATTTGCAGGCGAAAGCTGTTAGAGCCTAAATCAACAGAAGCGAGAAGTTGGGCGGCGTTTTCCATGAGAGTTCCTTTATTTGGGATAGGGGGTGTGAGACAGCCTGAAAAGATGTTTTGAGGCGTTGTTTGGGGTTTACTCAAACACACGCCTCACTTAATTTTCAGGCTGCTTTTACATCGTCCGGCCACGCGATTGCGCTTGCGTTTGTTGGTTTTGCTTCTCTTCCAACATAGCTTGACGATTGTATTCGTTAATTTTTTCCTGTTGTTCTAATTGCGGGATAATTTCACTTATGGGTTTATTACCCAAATCTTTATCAGGTACTTCAATCAAATTATGCATAAACGCATCGCCCGTTTTGCGTGAACCCCATCGCATCATCACAATTTCATTTTTATCATTAAGCGACAAGGTATCTACGCGCGGTATATTGTCTTTTACTGCCAACAGCGTTAGTTCGGCAATGCCATTATCTATTTTGTCATGCCAATAAATCCCTTTTGCAGTGCATAAATCGCGTACTTTTTCATTGATCTGGTTATAAAGAGATTGAGTTTGAGGAGAAAGATTTTGAATTTCCTGAGGGATATTACGTTTATAGCCAATATTGGCTTCTGCTTGAATTGGGTCAGTGTGTCTTTTATCACTTTCAGAAATGCAAGGACATTGCCCCGCATGATAAGACAACACCCCATCCTTATCCGCCCGCTGCCCAGCAGGAACAGGGCCGCGTATCTTAGCCATAAGCGTATCACCCCAATGAATCAGATTAGTAGACCGCACTATAGAGAGTACCCATCTGCTTGCCGCGGGCACTACATGAAATTCCTTATATTGCTGCCAGCGTTCAGGATCTGCTAACACATAAGTTTGGTCTTTTGCCTGAGCATTTTGACCACGATAGGTAAAATTGCTGATGGAATGATTGCCATCTTCTTTGGTGGGCGAGCCATAAGTGATGACTTTGCCATAATGATCCCCCAGTTTGCTCACAATATCCCCCGACATCCGATGATTAAACACATTAACATTGCGATCAGCAGGCACACGATCCTTATACCCCAAAGCCGCTGCGCCAAAGGCATTAAAAGTATCGGTGCGGCAAATTCTATCGCCATTGTAATGCGCCAGATATTGCGCGATGGTGCCGCCGAGCGAATGCCCTGCTAAATAGATGGGCGCGTTGATATGAGTTTCTTGGGCTTGGGCTTGGGCTGTTTCCATTAAAAGCTGATTAAATTCGCGCGCGCTATCAAATTGATTATTGACTTTCCGCAGCCCCATATTGATGCCATCGGTGATAATAATATCTTTGCCCCATTCGCGCGTTTCTGAGCCACGGATTACGCCGTGCAATTCATATGTTTCTTTATTACGATAAATTACAC
>CAUSAW010000126.1:0-4863 GCA_963529725.1 uncultured Kingella sp.
ACGCTCCATTGGGGGTGTTTTTCAGGCTGAAACCTTTGCAAAACCTGCAACCAATGGAGCGTCGGCGGCTCGCCGAAATCTTGCTAACCAACAAAATTATTTTGAATCAACTATTTGGCGACGAGCCGTCGCCGCTCCATTTTAGATTTCAGGCTGTTTGTTGGGGGTTTTGCAAAGGTTTCAGGCTGCCTTTGTTTACAGAGTTAAGGCAGCCTGAAAATGGGTTATTAAATCCACCCCAGCGTATTGGCAAACACCAACAAAATCGCCACGGGCGCAACATAGCGCACCGTGCCGCGCCAAATGCGGGCGATAACGGGCGGTAAATCGCTGCCGAGCATCATGTGCGGCAACACGGTTTCGCGCTTCAACACCCAGCCCACCAGCACGCAAACAGCCAGCGAGCTCAGCGGCATAATCCACGAGGTAATCAAGTAATCCCACAAATCAAATACTGTTTTGCCGATGATTTTAAATTCCGCTAGCGCGCCAAACGACAGCGCGGAAGGAATGCCCACGATAAAAATTGCCACACCCGCTATCCACGAAATGCGGCGGCGGCAATGCGGCTGCTTTTGCACAAAATAAGCAATGGCGGTTTCCAGCATGGAAAACGCGGACGTGAGCGTGGCAAACGCCACCAGCACCATAAACACGGCAAACAGCAGCGTGCCAAACGGCATTTTTTGGAACACGGCAGGCAGCACGATGAAAATCAAACTGGGGCCAGCATCGGGCTTAAAGCCCAGCGCGAACACGGCGGGGAAAATCACCAAGCCCGCCAGCAAAGAAACCAGCATATTCAACCACATAATGCTGTTTGCCGAGCGGAACAGGTCTTGTTTGTTATCCAGATAAGACGCATACGTCATCATGGTGGACACGCCGAGGCTGAGCGCGAAAAACGCTTGCCCCAGCGCGGTGAGCCATGTGTTGGGCGTTACTGCGCTGAAATCGGGTTGCAGCAAAAATTTCACGCCCACCATCGCGTTGGGCAGCGTGAGCGAGCGCACGGCTAACACCAAAAACATGATAAATAACAAAGGCATCAGGTATTTATTGGCGCGTTCAATGCCAGACGATACGCCGTTTTGCACCACCCAAATGGTTACCAGCATAAAGGCAGCCTGAAACCCCAAAACTATCGCGGGATTGCTGATGGTGCTGCCAAACAGCGCGGCAAAATCGGTGGTGGGTGTAATCGCGCCGCTGATGGCGTGCCAAACGTAGGCAAACACCCAGCCGCCCACCACGCTGTAAAACGACAGCAGCACGAAACACGCCGCCATGCCCATGCGCCCAATCCACGCCCAAGCGGGATGCGGCGCGATTTCTTTGAGCGCGTTGACGGGGTTTTTGCCCGTTTTGCGCCCGATAAAAAATTCGGACAACAGCACGGGCAAGCCCACGAGCAGGGTAAACAACAGAAAAATCAGAAAAAACACCGCGCCGCCGTTGGTGCCTGCGGTGTAGGGGAATTTCCAGATTGCGCCTAAACCGATGGCAGAACCTGCGGCGGCGAGAATGAAACCGATTTTGGATGTCCAGTTGGATGGGGATGACATGGGGCTTCCTTGTGGTAGTCAAAACGTTTTCAGGCTGCCTCAGCGTTTAAGGCAGCCTGAAAGTGGGCGCGATTTTAGCAATTTTTTACAAAACGTGCTTATTCGTTATCATCCATATCATCCGCATCGTCTATTTGGTACAACCCGCCCGCAGTTCGGGTCGTAATAGCGCAGGAAATTATAGTGAAGGCCCATCTCTTGGTCGAAATACTGGTTCTGCAACCTGAACGGCTGATGGGCGTTCGGGTAAATCTTGTTCTCTGCGGTTAATTTTCCCCACGCGTCATACTCCCCCGTCCACAGCAGGTTGCC
Source organism: uncultured Kingella sp. (assembly GCA_963529725.1). Taxonomy (GTDB): domain Bacteria; phylum Pseudomonadota; class Gammaproteobacteria; order Burkholderiales; family Neisseriaceae; genus Kingella_B. Next base: position 1,878 of record CAUSAW010000126.1, read on the forward strand.
GAACTGGTCGGTCTGCTCCCTCGGTATGCTGATTTGGTCGGTGTGGTAGTAGGACAGGTAGAGTTTCTCGTCTTTGTTGTTGTAAAAGACGTGGGCTAAGGGTTCGTAGCTGTCCTAGTCGGTGGAGTGCAGGCTGCTTTTTTAGAGCTTTGAAGCCTTTAAAAAGCAGCCTGCACTTTTTCAGGTAGCCTGTTGGGGGCTACCTGAAGGCTGAAACCGCGTGCGTGCGTTCCGCACACACCCTACCACGCGGGCTACACTTGCTGGATGATTCAATCTGGGTCAAAGAGATTAAAAAAGTTTTCGATGCTATCCGCAATTATTCTCCATTCAAGATTTCCATCATCCCAAAAAATGATTCTTGGCATTTCTCCATTAAGAAAATCCATACAAAATGGATTACCAGTGCCATCAGTTGCAAAACAAATGGCCTTACTTGGAATATAGTTAGAACCTAAACTATATTGATTCAAGTTTGATGAGTTAGATGAATAAAGTTCATCATCAGCTTCAAGGTAGTTTTCTAAAATATTTTTACTTTCTCTTGTTAATTGTTTTTCTGTCGTAAATATATCAGAAATTTCTGTTTCAAGAAGATTGCCAAATTGGTCTAGTTCTTCTTTTAATGTTCCACCATCTTTAAATTTTTTAGATAGCTTAAAGTAGATTTTTGGAATATTCATTATTACCTCCAGTTGGTATTGTTAAATAAAATTTTTCTGTTTTGCGTATGCAATAACCTTTGCAATAGCATCCTCGCAAGCATCTCCAAATAAGTTTCTAATATCTTCAATATCTTTAAGAAGACGATCTTTAAAATCTAGGTTCGAAGCAGCATCAAGTCTCATAGATTGTTTGCCTTTCCCTGCAAAGGTACGAGTTAAAGCATGTGCTTCATTCGTCATTAGAATAGCGGGACCATCATTACGAGAAATTCCTTGAGTTTTCAAAAAAGCATTCTGTGGCACATGATTTCCAACCAGTCGCTTCTCTTTCCTTTTATTTTTCTTTTTTAATATTTTACGTTTATTATTCATATCTTTAAATGATCCTCCATCTATGCATGGTTTCGGGCATTTAGACTTACTTAACCCCAACGGATCAACCCACATCTGGCTGTTCGGCGCGAAACTGTATAGATGTTCGCCGCCTAACAACCCAATCGGGTCTTGATTCACAAACCGCCCGCAGTTCGGGTCGTAATAGCGCAGGAAATTATAGTGAAGGCCAGTCTCTTGGTCGTAATACTGGTTCTGCAACCTGAACGGCTGATGTGCGTTCGGGTAGATTTTTTCTTCCCGTTGCAGGCTGCCCCAGGCATCGTACTCCCCCGTCCACAGCAGGTTGCCGAATTGATCCGTCTGCTCCCTCGGTATGCCGATTTGGTCGGTGTGGTAGTAGGACAGGTAGAGCTTCTCGTCTTTGTTGTTGTAGAAGACGTGGGCTAGGGGTTCGTAGCTGTCTTGGTCGGTGTAGATGTAGGTGTAGGTGCCTTTGTAGTTGTATTCTTGGACAAGTCTGCTGCCGTCCCAAATAAACACGGTTCTCTTCGGGTCGGTGCTGTGCAGGCTGCTTTTTTAGGGCTTTGCAGCCTTTAAAAGCAGCCTGTACTTTTTTCAGGTAGCCTGCTAGGGGCGACCTGAAAGCCGAAACCGCGTGCGTGCGTTCCGCACACACACTACCACACAGGCTACGCTTGCTGAAAATGGATTTCAGGCTGCCTTTTGTTGTTTGCAAATTACGCTGCGTTAATTAAGCACCATACACGGGATTTTTATCACACAACGCTTGGGCTTTTGCCGCCACCGCTGCCAAGTTGGCTTCATCGTTGGGGTTGTCCAACACGTCCGCCAGCAGGTTGGCGAGTTCGCGGGCATCGGCTTCGGAGAAGCCGCGTGTGGTAATCGCTGCTGCGCCCACGCGAATGCCGCTGGTTACGAAGGGTTTTTCGGGGTCGTTGGGGATGGCGTTTTTGTTGATGGTGATGTGCGCCTTGCCCAAAGCTTCTTCCGCCGCTTTGCCGGTGATGTTTTTGGGGCGCAAATCCACCAAGAAAACATGGCTTTCGGTGCGACCTGACACGATGCGCAAGCCGCGTTTGACCAATTCTTCTGCCATCGCTTGCGCGTTGATTTTCACTTGTTTGGCGTATTGTTTGAACTCGGGTTCTAACGCTTCTTTAAACGCGACGGCTTTGGCGGCGATGACGTGCATCAGCGGGCCGCCTTGCAGGCTGGGGAAAATGGCGGAGTTCAGGGCTTTTTCGTGTGTGTTGTCGCGGCACAGGATTACGCCGCCGCGCGGGCCGCGCAGGGTTTTGTGGGTGGTGGTGGTTACGAAATCGGCAAAGGGCACGGGGTTGGGGTATTCGCCGCCAGCCACCAAGCCTGCGTAGTGCGCCATGTCCACGAATAAATACGCGCCTACTTTGTCGGCAATTTCGCGGAATTTTGCCCAGTCAATTTGCAGGGCGTAGGCGGATGCGCCTGCTACGATCATTTTGGGCTTGTGTTCCAGCGCAAGGCGTTCTACTTCGGCGTAGTCCAGCACTTCGTTTTCGTCCAAGCCGTAGGTGATGGCGTTGTAGAGCTTGCCTGAGATGTTTACGCTGGCGCCGTGGGTGAGGTGTCCGCCGTGGGCGAGGCTCATGCCGAGAATGGTGTCGCCGGGTTTGAGCACGCTGGCGTAAACGGCTTGGTTGGCTTGACTGCCTGAATGGGGCTGCACATTTACATATTCTGCGCCGAAGAGTTTTTTGGCGCGGTCAATCGCCAGCTGCTCGGCAACGTCAACGTGTTCGCAGCCGCCGTAATAGCGTTTGCCGGGGTAGCCTTCGGCGTATTTGTTGGTTAATTGGCTGCCTTGGGCTTCCATTACGGCGCAGCTAACGTAATTTTCGGAGGCGATGAGCTCAATGTGGTCTTGCTGGCGTTCTACTTCGGCGGCGATGGCGGCGGCGAGCTCGGGGTCGTATTTGGCGATGGTA
>CAUSAW010000127.1:0-4735 GCA_963529725.1 uncultured Kingella sp.
CCGAAAACCTGTGTTTCGGTTTCAGCTGTCGAAGGATAGGCTTTTTTGCAAAGGTTTCAGACTGCGTAGCATAGCGAAGTTGCGAAGCCAAAACCAAAAAACCGTGCCGCAACCAAGCAACACGGTTTTTCTTTATGTCCTTCTACTGATTCTTGTTTTCCAAACGAAAACCCACTTTGGCAATGCCCGCGTCTTTCGCCGCTTCCAACACTTTGGCAACATTTTCATACGGCGTATCTTTATCCGCATCAATCGCCAAAACCGCATCAGGATTGGCTTTCGCCAACTCTTCCAGTTTCGTTTTCACCGCAGCCAACTCCAATTCCTCAGACGGCTCCGCACCCAACACATATTTGCCCGCCGCGTTCACCGCCAAGTTAATCGGTTTCACATTCTGCTTAGGCTCTTCTTTGCTGCTGCTTGTTGTCGGCAAATTAATTTGAATGGAATGCGTTAAAACAGGCATCGTAATCATAAACACTATCAGCAACACCAACATCACGTCCACCAACGGTGTAACATTAATATCGCTCATCGGCGCATCATCACCGCCTTCGTTCACATTAAAAGCCATCCTCAATCCTTCCCGTTAAGCAGTTGAACATGAAAATCATGGGCAAAACTGTGCAATTCACGGCTCAAATTCTTGTTGCCACGCATAAACACGTTATACGCCAGCACCGCAGGAATCGCGGCAAACAAGCCCACCGCCGTTGCCACCAACGCTTCGCCAATTGGACCAGCCACCGCAGCAATGCTCATTTGCCCGCTATTGCTGATGTTAATCAAGGCATGGTAAATCCCCCACACCGTGCCCAGCAGCCCAACAAACGGCGCAGTTGAGCCCACCGTAGCCAATGCCGTCATGCCGCCTTCAAAACGGCTCAAAATTTTGCCGATGCTATGGCGCATTTCGCGCTCCAAATAAGCATTGCGCGGCAAGCTGGCAGAGAGCATTGAGCTTTGGGTTGCCTCAAATTGTTGATTCGCGCGAATCGCATCCAAAGCCAATTCGCTAATTGGTGCATCAATTTGCTTCGCTTCGCGCTCGGCTTGCCCCAAATCTTTTGCCGCCCAAATCGCTTCTGTTGCCACGCGGTTGGCACGTCGCGCCGCGCGATAGCGAATGCCACGCAGTAAAATCAGCACCCATGTTGTGATACTCATCGCAATCAAGCACAAAAATACACCAATCAAAACAGCGTCGCCGCTTTTAAAAACCAATCCTAAATTCATTCGTTTACTTCCATTAAGTTAAGTGATTAAAAAAACATTTGCTTTCAGGCAGCCTGAAAACTATTCGCTCAGTTCAAAGGTGAACTGCGTGCTAAATCTTGTGGTAACAAATTCGCCATCCACTTTTTTGGGACGATAACTTGCCGACTGCGCCGCTCGCTTGCCCGCGTTATCCAATGCCGCCGAGCCACTAGACTTGGTTACTTTCACTTCCATAACCTTGCCCGCAGCGCTCACCAGCACCGAAAGTTTCACCACGCCAGAATCCCCATTTTCCTGCGCCACGCGCGGATAAGGCGGATTCGGCAAGCTGATATAGCCACCATCAGCCACTCCGCCGTTACCTGCATTATTAGAAGGCTTAGGCGCATCTCCTTTCTTGCCATGCCCATCGCTATTCTTATCCCCTGCCCCATTTTGCGGCACCTTGCTGTTCGGATTAGAACCGCCCCCACCTATGCCATCAGGCGCGCGATTGGCAGCATCTTTATTCGCCGCCACATTGTTGCTAGAAGAGTTGGCAGATGGTGTAGCAGCAGGTTTAGCTTGTTCTGCTCTTTCAGGCTGCGGTTGTGGTTGCGGTTTTGGCGTTTCAGGCTGCTTAATCTTGATAGGTTCAGGTTTAATTTCGCGCTTAGGCGGTTCAACTACTTTTTCAGGCTGCCTAAAATCCGCAGGTTTATCATTTCGCACCACCGCCGCCACTTTGGGATGCTCCACTACCTTGGGCTTCGGCTCAGGCTTGGGCACGGGTTTGGGTTCAACTTTAGGCTCAGGCTTAGGTTGCTCAACAGGCGGTTGCGACTTAGGCGGTTCAGGCTGCTCCATAGGCGCAGGCGCACCATCGCCCAACGGTTTATCATCGCCCTCAACCGAGCCCAAATCCACAAACGCCATAGCGTCTGCCTGCGCAGGCTCGGTTGGCTTAAAACCATTCCACGACAAAGCAATCACCCCAGCGTGTAATAAAGTAACCAAACCAATTACTGCGGGTCTCAAAAAAGGATTATTTTTCATCATCTCACAATTTTAATGCAAACGATTAACATTTGGCTAGCTAATTTTGGCAACATAAAATTACAAAACTCCCAAAGGCAGCCTGAAAAAATAAAACAACTTAACCAATTTTTGCACAGCCCCACCCCATCGTTTATAATCGTTCCCATTTCAACCCCACATATAGGAAAATTACAATGGCAGATTTCAACAAGATTCTAGACGCAGGCGATGTGGACAACGGCATCATCAATGTGGTCGTAGAAATCCCCGAAGGCAGCGCACACAAAATTGAATGGGATAGAAAAAACACCGTGATGAAACTGGACCGCGTAGAACCCCAAATCTTCGCCAAACCCACTAACTACGGCTTCATCCCCCAAACCCTAGACGAAGACGGCGACGAACTTGACGCACTCATCATCACGCGCACTCCCTTGCCCACAGGTATTTACATGGAAGCGCGCGTTATCGGCGTGATGAAATTTGTGGACGACGGCGAAGTGGACGACAAAATCGTCGTTGTGCCAGCCGATGATCGCGACACAGGCAACGCCATCCAAACCCTAGCCGATCTCCCCGCACAGATCATTAAACAAATTGAATTTCATTTCAACCACTATAAAGACCTCAAAAAAGTAGGCACAACCAAAGTAGAACACTGGGGCGATGCTGAAGAAGCCAAACAAGTGATCCGCGAATCGCAAGAACGCTGGAAAAAACAATAATCTATATTTTCAGGCTGCCTACCGTCCGCTTGTATAGGCAGCCTGAAAACCCATATTCGCACCTCAAAACCACACATCCAAAAAACATTTAACAAAGTGCCAAAAAACGTTAGTTTTATTTAACCATGCCAAATTCCCCCGTTCCAGACAACGACAGCGAAATTCGCAATCTCGCCCTACCGCCCCATTCCATAGAAGCCGAGCAATCCATGCTAGGCGGCTTGCTGCTGGAAAACAGCGCCTACGAACGCGTTGCCGACGTGCTAACCGACGACGATTTCTATCGCCACGAACACAAACTCATCTATCGCGCCATCTCAACACTTATCAACGAAAACCGCCCTGCCGACATCATTACCGTGCAAGAAGTGTTGGAGCGCAACGATCAACTATCCCACGCAGGCGGATTTGAATACCTGCTTACCCTAGCGCAAAGCACCCCATCCGCTGCCAATATTCGCCGCTACGCCGAAATCGTCCGCGAGCGTTCCATTATTCGCCAACTCGCCGAGATTGGAACAGAAATTGCTAGAAATGCCTATAATCCGCAAGGAAAAAGTGCAGAACAATTATTAGACGAAGCCGAAAATCAAATATTCCAAATCGCCGAAAGCACAGCAAAATCCAAGCAAGGCTTTCTAGAAATGCCAGACTTGTTACAACAAAACATTGAACGAATTGACGCTCTGTATCAACGCGATAATCCAAATGAAGTAACAGGCATCGCCACAGGTTTTACCGATTTAGACAAAATGACATCAGGCTTGCAAGCAGGCGATTTAGTGATTGTGGCAGGACGCCCATCCATGGGTAAAACCGCATTTGCCATCAATATTGCCGAACACGTTGCCATTAGCGGAAAACTTCCTGTCGCCGTATTCTCAATGGAAATGGGTGGCGCGCAATTAGTTATGCGTATGTTGAGCTCCGTTGGGCGACTTGACCAAAGCGTTTTAAAAAACGGCAGCCTGAAAGATGAACATTGGGAACGGCTAAACGAAGCCGTCGCCAAACTTACCGATGCTCCTATTTTTATTGATGAAACAGCAGGATTAAGCGCATTAGAACTGCGCGCTCGCGCAAGACGACTCGCCCGAAGATTCAACAACCGATTAGGTTTAATTGTTATTGATTACCTGCAACTTATGTCAGGCTCAGGGCGCAGCGATAATCGCGCATCAGAATTAGGCGAAATTTCGCGCTCACTCAAAGCACTCGCCAAAGAACTACAAGTCCCTGTTATCGCATTATCACAATTATCACGAACAGTAGAACAACGCACAGATAAACGCCCTATGATGTCGGATCTGCGCGAATCAGGCGCAATTGAGCAAGATGCTGATTTAATTATGTTTATGTTTCGCGATGAATATTACACCAAAGAACAAAGCCAATTTAAAGGGCTTGCCGAGTGCATCATTGGCAAACACCGAAACGGACCAACAGGACGCGTGTTTTTAACCTTTATGGGGCAATTTACCCGCTTTGAGAATGCCGCATATATCCCAGAAGCAGCAACCAATACAGAATAATTGATTAACCTATCCTTAATTTGAGTTAAAACTATGCCACACTTTAAAAGAGTACAAGGGTTTACCCTATTAGAACTACTGGTTACCGTTGCCATTATGGCAATCATGGCTGCTATTGCTTTTCCTAGTATGCGTGATTTTGTTTCCAATTCCCGCTTAGTAAATCGTTCAGAACAAATTGCCAATGCTTTCCGTTTTGCACGAACCGAAGCAGTGCGAATGAACACTCCAGTTCTGCTGTGT
>CAUSAW010000128.1:0-4729 GCA_963529725.1 uncultured Kingella sp.
CCTTTTCAGGCAGCCTCTACTTCATCATCAGCCCCGCCGCGCGCAGCCGCAGCCACACTGCAGGCGGCATCCCCATCGGCACAGGCAACGACCTCAACTACCTCGGCAGCGCGCTCGCCGAACACATCGCCCCGCAAACGCTCTACCACCCCCGGCTTGCCGAACAACAAAGCCCCGAAAGCTGGCAAATCCGCACCGCCGCCCTGCTCGCGCAAAGCCCCAATCTCAGCCTGATTTCCGCGTGGAGCCCCACCCTGCTGCTCAACATCATCCACACCCTGCACCAACAGCAAGACCGCATTCTCAGCCAAATCCCCGATGCCGCCCGCCGCCGCACCCTCGCCCAAGCCCTCGCTCCCGCCGTGCCGAACACGCAAAAAATCTGGGCACGGCTAGACACCATCAGCTGCTGGGACAGCCACACCGCCGCCGCCCCCGCCGCGCAACTGCGCCAACTGTTCCCCCACGCCCACCTGCAAGGCAAAGGACTGCTCGCCACCGAAGGCATCACCACCCTCCCCATTTCAGGCTGCCTACTGCCCGCGTTCACCAGCCATTATTACGAATTTGCCGATGAAAACGACAACATCCACCCCCTGCACCAACTGCAACACGGCAACCGCTATCGCCTTATCCTCACCACCCAAGGCGGACTCTATCGCTACGACACCCAAGACTGGCTGCTCACCCAACCCTCGCCCTATGCCAACATCCCCAGCCTGCACTTTATCGGGCGCAGCAGCTTGAACAGCGATCTCGTTGGCGAAAAACTCAACGAAGCCTTCGTTGCCAACGCCATCGCCCAAACCCCACTTTCAGGCTGCCTATTTTTGCAAGGCACAAGCACGCCACAACCGCATTACATCCTATGGCACGAACCCAACAACGCCCCATCCGCCGCCGCGCTCGCCCAGCTCAACAGCGCCCTCTGCGCCAACCCCCAATACCACTACGCCCAACAAATCGGACAACTTAGCGCACTCACCGCCCAGCCCCATCCCAACCTGCTTGCCTACGCCAGCCAACACGCCCCCAGCCGCATCATCGGCACGCAAAAAATCCCCCTGCTGCTGCCACCCATAGCATAGGCAGCCTGAAAACCATATCACCCTGCTTTTCAGGCTGCCCCTGCATTCGCCATTTCACGCGTTGCGCCGCGTACCACGCTTGCGTTGCCCAACCTTTTTCAGGCTGTCTACTACCATCGCCTAATCACACCGTTTTCAGGCTGCCACAAATTCCGCTCACGCCGCCGTAAACAAAATAAATCCCCCCATATCGCAAAGGCAGCCTGAAAAACCCGCGCAATCCAGTTAAAATACGCCCCTATGTTTTCAGGCTGCCCATCCATACAAGGCAGCCTGAAAGCAAGTTCACAAACTTCAACCCCCATTGTTTCCCCAACCCACAACCGCGCCGCCCCAAGGCAGCCTGAAAAGCATTACCCATGTCCACCACCACACACAAAACCCCACTGCTAGACAAACTCCTAGACCGCAACCTACTCAAACGCGGCGAAACCTACGACAAAACCTTCGTATGGCTACTGCTATGCTTGCTGTGTTTCGGCTTAGTTATGGTGTATTCCGCATCAGGCGCGCAAGCTGGGCTACACCACTACGAAAACCGCGCCTTCTTTCTGATTAAACAAACCCAATTTGCCCTGCTCGGGCTGGCGATTTCGTTTGGCTTAATGCGCGTGCCGATGTGGCGCTGGCAACGCTGGACAACCTATCTGCTGTTGCTCACGCTGTTTATCATGGTATTCGTGCCGTTTACTGGCGAAATGGTCAACGGCGCGCGCCGCTGGTTAGCCACGCCGTTTGGCTTCAAAATGCAGCCGAGCGAATTGTTTAAATTCATCACCATCATGTATATGGCGAGCTTTTTCAAACGCCGCGTGGACGTGTTGCACGACCTTCGCCGCGTGTTAATGGTTGGCATCCCCATCGCCGCAGGCATCACGCTGGTTGCGCTCACGCGCGATTTGGGCTCGGCAATGGTGATTGTCGCCATCTTCCTATGCTTGCTGTATCTTGCCAGCATCCCGATGAAATGGTTTTGGGGCGCGGTTGCCGTAACCATCGCCGCCACCGTGTTGATGATTATCACGTCCGAATTCCGCATGCGCCGCATGGAAGTGATGTGGCAGCCGTGGAAAGACCCCACAGGCACAGGCTATCAAGGCTTAGGCTCGCTGCTTTCCATGAACCAAGGCGATTTATTTGGCACAGGCTTGGGCAACGCCATCATGAAACGCGGCTTTCTGCCCGAAGCCCATACCGACTTCATTCTCGCCGTTATCGGCGAAGAGCTTGGCTTAATCGCCGTTGCCGCGCTGGCTTTTGTGTATCTCTGGATTATTTGGCGCGCCTTTTCTATCGGCAAACAAGCGCGCGACTTGGATTTGCATTTCAACTCATTTATCGCCACAGGCGTAGGCGTGTGGGTTGCCGCGCAAAGTTTTGTGAACATCGGCGTCAACATCAGCCTGCTGCCCAACAAAGGGCTTACCCTGCCGCTGGTTTCCTATGGCGGCTCATCGCTGGTGATTATGCTGATTGCCTTCACCATGCTCTTGCGCGTGGATTATGAAAACCGCCTTTCCCTGCGCGGCTATTCCGTATCCGACCCGCGCGAGCGCAACGCCAAACCCAACAAAAAGCAGCCTGAAAACGCATAAAGCACAAGCAGCGAAAGGCAGCCTGAAAAGTATTTAGCATCACACAAGCACCGCTTTATATAAGCAAAAACAATTTTCAGGCTGCCCATCGCTCCCGTTTAATAAACAGCCCAACCAGAAAGCCCAACCATGACTCCCAAAACCATTCTCCTGATGGCAGGCGGCACAGGCGGACACATCTTCCCCGCCCTAGCCGTCGCCCAATCGCTGCAAAAACAAGGACACAACGTTGTATGGCTTGGCAGCCACGACAGCATGGAACAGCGCCTTGTGCCACAGCACAACATTCCGCTAGAACTCATCGCCATGAAAGGCGTGCGCGGCAAAGGGCTACTGCGCAAGCTCGCTCTGCCCTTTATGCTGTTTAACTGCGTTCAGGCTGCCAAAGCCATCATCCGCAAGCACAACATCAGCGCCGTTATCGGCTTTGGCGGATTTGTAACCTTCCCTGGCGGACTTTCCGCCAAAATGCTAGGCGTGCCGATTTTTGTGCACGAGCAAAACGCCGTGGCAGGCATGGCAAATAAACGGCTCGCCAAATGGGCAGCGCGCGTGTTGTATGCCTTTCCCAAATCCTTTCCGCAATACCCCGACGGGCTAGTGGGCAACCCCGTTCGCGCCGAAATCGCCGCGCTGCCCGCGCCCGAAAGCCGCTTTGCCAACCGCCAAGGCAGCCTGAAAATCATGATTATCGGCGGCAGCTTAGGCGCGCAAGTGTTAAACGAAATCGTCCCCGCCGCGCTTGCCCAATTGCCCACCGAGCAACGCCCCAGCATCGTCCACCAATCAGGGCGCGGCAATTTAGACGCGCTCAAAAACGCCTATCAACAAGCAGGCGTGGAAGCCGAATGCATTGAATTTGTGGACGACATGGTTTCCGTGTACCGCGAAGCCGATGTGCTGATTTGCCGCGCAGGCGCGCTCACCATCGCCGAGCTTACCGCCGCAGGCGTGGGCGCATTGCTCGTGCCCTTCCCACACGCCGTAGACGACCACCAAACCGCCAACGCCCGCTATATGGTTGCCGCCGAAGCAGGCTTGCTGCTGCCGCAATCGCAGCTCACCGCGCAAAATCTCGCCCAAATCATCAGCGGTTTAACGCGCGAACAATGCCTTGCGTGGGCAAAAAATGCCCGCACGCTTGCCATGCCGCACAGCGCGGATGATGTTGCCAGCATTGTGTTGAACACGATTAACCAATAATTAAGACAGCCTGAGAACAAATAACAGACAAAAAAGAAGAATGGCAGCGCTGCCAATAAAATGAACGAGATAAAATGGCTTGTCCCTAATTTTCACCGTAACCAGTTGATTATGTATATAATTAGCACCTAATTGTTTCCAGACATTCATCTCACCTTGCCCCCATTCCCTTATCTTGTCCACCACACCACAGAGGAATCCCCCGCCATGCGCCGCAAATTACTCAGCAGCATGCTTTCCCTTTTACTCCTTGCCCCTTTTTCAATCACCCAAGGCAAACCCATCACGACAAACTACGAACCTCAGCTTAACCCCAATCCTAAGGAACGCTACGATTTCACTGTTACCTTAATCGACGCGCCTACCAATCTTGTTGTAACCAATATATGGGCAACTTATGAATCCAACTGCGAACAATTGCTTAATAAACATGCAAGCGCCTATAAAGAATTAACCAAAGAATTTGCGCTGGAATTTCATAAAATCAAACCGAATGTTTATCAAGCAACGCTGTATGGCGATAAACTTTTAGATGGGAATCGTCCTGATGGCACGGTGTGCCATTGGAAATTATTAAGCGTTCCCGTTAGATTAGAACCTAGCCCAAATTTGGCAGATATTCATTATTCAAGCGGTGTAGTTCTCGCGCCTAATGAGCTTGTATCAGAGGGATACTGGAAATATGAGGGTTACATTACCCGCTATCGCTTCAATGCGCCTAGCCCAGTAACTTGGCATCGTTCTGATGGCGTAGCCATAAGCAAAAATATGTTTGGACCTATTCAGAAACAGCAATTAGCCACTATTCGTTTAGAACTACGGAGAAAATAATCATGACCACCC
>CAUSAW010000129.1:0-4457 GCA_963529725.1 uncultured Kingella sp.
AGATGGTGATTCGGGTTTCGCTGGTGTTGCGGGTGATGGTGGCGGTTCGCATGGTGGGTCTTTTGGGGATTGGGGTTGAAATGGGATGTTTGGATAGGCAGCCTGAAATGGCTTTTGATGCGTTTTTAGGCTGCCTTTGGACTCTTTACCACAAAGCGCGACAAGTTGCCCTACGCGCACGGCAAGCGTGGTATGCGGCGCAACGCATGAAATGGCAACTTTGACGCTCGGCTAAAACGGCTTTTCAGGCTGCCTAAACGGCAACAACCAAATCGCTAAAATAATGGCTGCACAAATAAATGCTCATCAGCGAAAACAGCGTTACCGCCAGCAACACGCCTTTAATCATGCCTGCGTTGAGCCGTGCGATGGCGGCGGCATCGGCATAAAAGCCGCTTTGCTTGGCGCGAACGTGCTCAGCAATCACGTTTTCCAACACGCGCAACACTTGGTCGTTTTCTTCGGGCGTGCCGATGGTTAGGCGCAGGCAGTTTTGCAGCAAGGGATGCGTGCCGTGCAGATTTTTCACCAAGATTTTGTTGTTTTGCAGCGTGTTAAACGCCAGCGGTGCATTGGGCAGCCGCGCGGTTACAAAATTCGCTTCGCTGGGGAACACGCGCACATCTTCCAACGCCGCCAGCGCATTGGCAACGCGGGCGCGCTCGTTTTTCAGCGTTTCAATGTTTTGCATAACCGCTTCGGCGTGGCGCAAGGCAAAGGTGGCAGCGGCAAGGCTAAGCTGGTTCATATTGTAAGGCGGCACGATTTTTGCCAACTCGTTCATCACAACGGGGCTGCCAACGGCATAACCCACGCGCAAGCCTGCAAAGCCGATTTTGCTTAATGTGCGCATCACCACCAGATTTTCAGGCTGCCCTGCTTGGGCGATAAAGCTATCGTTGCTAAACGCGCCGTAGGCTTCGTCGATTACCACCAGCCCTGTGGCGGCCTGAATAATCGCTTCCACCGCTTCGCGGCTAAATGGCACACCGGTGGGGTTGTTGGGATAGGATAGGAAAATCAGCGCGGGTTTGTGCTGCTCAATGGCTTTGAGCATGGCTTCTAGATTGAGTGTGAAATCGGGGTTGAGCGGCACGCCAATATAGTTCACGCCAAACAATTCGGCATTGCGGCGATACATCACAAAGCTGGGTTCCAGCGCCAACACGCTGGCGTTGGCTTGGGCAACCAGCAGCGTGATGAATTGGATGATTTCGTCCGAACCATTGCCCAGCACGATTTGCGCGCCTTCGGGAATGGCAAAGGTGTCGCGCAGCAGCTGTGGCAAGGGGCTGGCGGCGATGTTGGGATAGCGGTTAATTGGCGCGGCGGCAAGCTCGTGGGCAAGCTCGGCGCGCAGTTCTGCCGAAAATTGATACGGCACTTCCATTGCGTCCAGCTTGATAAAGCCATCGGGCGCATCGGCAACGTGGTAAGCGGTTTGGGCGAGAATATCGGGGCGGATAACGGATAGAGACATGGTTTGCGCTTTCTTGGATTGGATGAGATTAAATGATTGAATTGCTTGGCTGAAACGAGGGCAAATGTATCACAAAACCCCAACCGCCCCCAAACGGAGTTTGCGGCAGCCTGAAACTTAAAATGGAACGGCAACGGCGCATCGCCCCAATGGCGTACCGTGCTAACAAAATGTCGGCAAGATGTCGGAAAAACGCTGCCGCGCAACGGATGCCCGTTTTGCCAAGATTTCAGGCTGCCCCAACCATATCAAAAGGCAGCCTGAAAGCTACCCGCCGCCCGCCACTTAGCCTTTTCGGGCTGCCTATGCCGCCCAAATTTGCTATCATAGCGCCCTTTCAACCCCATTCATTTTCAGGCTGCCTTATGTCCGTTTACACCAGCGTATCCAACGACGAAATGCGCCAACTGCTCACCCAATACCATCTCGGCGAATTTCAATCCCTGCAAGGCATCGCCCAAGGCGTAACCAACAGCAATTATTTTCTGCATACCAAGAGCGGCAGCTATGTGCTCACCGTGTTTGAAACCCTAAAAGCGCATGAAGTGCCCTTTTTTATGGAGCTCACGCAACACCTAAGCGCCAACGGCGTTGCCTGCCCCGCCCCCATCGCCCAGCGCAACGGCGCACTCACCGCCACCCTTGCCAACAAGCCCGCCTGCATCGTAGAAAAACTCAACGGCAGCGACGTTGCCTTTCCCACCGCCGCCCAATGCCACAACACAGGCATCATGCTCGCCAAAATGCACCAAGCAGGCGCAAGCTTCCCACAAACCATGCCCAACCCGCGCCACGCCAAATGGTGGACAAACAACGCCGCGCAGCTTATCCCCCACCTAGAACCCCAAGACGCGCAATTATTGCAAGACGAAATCGCCCATCTCGCCCAACACCCCGATACCGATTTGCCCAGCGGCATCATCCACGCAGATTTATTCAAAGACAACGTATTGCTCAACGGCGACCAAGTCGCAGGCTTCATCGATTTTTACTACGCCTGCCACGGCAGCTTTGTTTACGACCTCGCCATCGCCATCAACGACTGGGCGCGCACCGCCGACAACCACATAGACCCCGCCCTGCAACAAGCCTTTATCAGCGGCTACCAAAGCGTCCGCCGCCTAACCGCCGAAGAACAAGACTACCTGCCCACTGCCTACCGCGCAGGCTGCATCCGCTTCTGGGTATCGCGCCTGTTGGATTACCACTTCCCCGCCGAGGGCGAAATGACCTTTATCAAAGACCCCAACGTATTCCGCAATTTATTACTCGCCTACCGCAGCGCGTAAACAAAGGTAGCCTGAAACGGATTTTGTGTTTCAGGCTGCCTATTGTTTTTCTGCCCACAATGGAACGGCGACGGCTCGTCGCCATAAACGCTAACCATCCAGCCATCTCATCAACCCAACCGCCCATGTCGGCGAGCCGCCGACGCTCTATCAATAGGCAGCCTGAAAACCCCAAAAGGACACCCCATGCTATTCACCCCACCCCTATCCCAAATCACCACCATCGAAGACCTGCGCCAAATCGCCCGCCGCAAGCTACCCAAAATGTTCTACGAATACGCCGACACAGGCTCGTGGACACAAACCACCTACCACGCCAACAGCGCCGATTTCGCCCCCATCCAATTTCGCCAGCGCGTGTTGGTCAATATGGAAAACCGCAGCCTGAAAACCCAAATGCTCGGGCAAGAAGTCAAAATGCCGCTCGCCATCGCCCCCACAGGGCTAGCAGGCATGTTCCACGCCGATGGCGAAATTCTCGCCGCCCGCGCCTGCGAAAAATTCGGCATCCCCTACACCCTCTCCACCATGTCCATCTGCTCCATAGAAGACGTTGCCGAAAACACCACCGCGCCCTTTTGGTTTCAGCTTTATGTAATGCGCGACCGCGAATTTATGGCAGATTTAATCCGCCGCGCCAAAGCCGCCCAATGCAGCGCGCTCGTTTTAACCGCCGACTTGCAAATCGTGGGGCAACGCCATCGCGACATCAAAAACGGGCTCACCGTCCCCCCGCGCCCCACCCTCGCCAACCTCATCAACCTTGCCACCAAACTCGAATGGGGGCTGAAAATGCTCAACACCCAGCGGCGCACCTTCCGCAACATCGCCGGCCACGCCAAAGACGTAACCGACCTATCACAGCTGATGCCCTGGGTTGCCAAACAATTTGACCCCAAACTCAGCTGGGACGACATCGCCCACATCAAAGACCTATGGGGCGGCAAACTCATCATCAAAGGCATCCTAGACCCCGAAGACGCCGAAAAAGCCGTGCAACACGGCGCCGATGCCATCATCGTCTCCAACCACGGCGGCAGGCAGCTCGACGGCGCGCCCTCCTCCATCCGCGCCCTGCCCGCCATCGTGCAAGCCGTTGGCAGCCAAACCGAAGTCTGGCTGGACGGCGGCATCCGCACGGGGCAAGACATCCTCAAAGCATGGGCGCTGGGCGCGCGCGGCGCATTCATCGGACGGCCCTATCTCTACGGGCTCGCCGCCTACGGCGAAGCAGGCGTAACCCGCGCCCTAGAAATTCTCTACAACGAAATGGATTTAAGCATGGCGTTCACAGGACACCGCGACATCCAAAACGTAACCCGCGACATCCTTGTTAAAGGCAGCTACCCAGAAGTAGCCTGAAAACGGGCAATACATTTTCAGGCTGCCCCAACCCCAGATGCAGCCTGAACCAGAACGTGGCGTATCGCCGCCACACCCACTCTATCACCCTTGCCCAAGCCCAAACCTTTTCAGGCTGCCCCAACCATCGCAACACAGCGCAGCAAAGGCAGCCTGAAACTCAGTCCCAGCCCTTTTCAGGCTGCCTTTCAACCACCCCAAAGAAAGCCCAACCATGACCCCCATCCCACTCAAAAAACTCTACTCAGGCAAAGTCCGCGACCTCTACGAAATAGACAGCCAAACCATGCTCATCGTCGCCAGCGACCGCCTCTCCGCGTTTGATG
>CAUSAW010000130.1:0-4335 GCA_963529725.1 uncultured Kingella sp.
GAGTTCCAGCCGTCCGATCTGGTGAAACTGGACATTATGGTGAACGGCGACAAAGTGGACGCGCTCAGCCTGATCGTCCACCGCCAAACCGCCGTGCAGCGCGGGCGCGAACTGGCCAGCAAAATGCGCGAACTGATCCCGCGCCAAATGTTTGACATCGCCGTTCAGGCTGCCATCGGCGGGCAAATTATCGCCCGCGAAAACGTCAAAGCCCTGCGCAAAAACGTGCTCGCCAAATGCTACGGCGGCGACATCACCCGCAAGAAAAAACTGTTGGAAAAACAAAAGGCAGGCAAAAAACGCATGAAACAGGTGGGGAATGTGGAGATTCCGCAGAGCGCGTTTTTGGCGATTTTGGAGATTGGGGATAAGTGAGTTTTGGCTTCGCCGAAACTCGCCAACCCGTTTTCAGGCTGCCTGAAATATCCCGCTGTTTCCCATATTCACAGGAGTTTTCCGCATGAAAAGCAAGCTGTTTATCCTTTTGCTGCTGTCCACCACCGCACACGCCAGCCGTGTTGAACCACCGACAGAAGGCGAATGCCGCTACCAAAACCTGAGTACACGCAAACACATCCCGCAAACGGGCGCGTGCACATTTGAATCATACGAAAGCGTACACGTTTTCACACCAGGGCAAGGGCTTTCGGCAGCGGGCGGCTTCCATTTCAAGCTGGCAAACGGGCGCGAAATAAGCGCTGATTACGAAGCCCGAATGCCGTCCCGCTCCGGCGAAGAAAACGGCGAATGGAAGCCATCCAAGCACACGCTCAACAATTTGCCCGCCAAGCAAACCAGCCCAGACGGCTGGACTTACCTGCGCTCTACCAAAGAAGAATTGTGCTGGAAAGAAAGTTACACGGGCGTGCCAGACGTATGACACCGTTCAGGCTGCTATTGGCAGACAGATTATCGCCCGAGAAAATGCGTAAAAAATGCGTGGGTTCAGCAATTACCGTTTTTTGGAGATTGGATATAAGAAAATGTTTAGACAGCCTGAAAATACTGCGCAATGGAATAATCACGACAAATTTAGCATTTTGGAATGGGAGTACAACTTAAAAGGTATTTTCCTATCTTTTTGTAGGTATTACGATTATTCGTTCAAACAGCAAGAAACGTTGGATAAATTTTGCGATTTTTTGTTGGAAATTATCTACGATGGTAGCGTGGGCATGCTCAGCATCCCAGGCGGTGCGATTTTGGGGCAACTTAGTCAATATTTTCCACCCTATACTGGAACACCCGAAACGTTTGTGGCTGCTTTCCACAGCGAATACCCTACTTTGGAAATGTGTAAAGAATGGTTCCCCGAAAACCCTGAATGGTATTGGGAGTGGGAATGGTGGGTGTGGGAATATCGCACAGTGGAAATTAATATTCTTGATTTGGATATGTACCTGTAAATTTTTAGACAATGCTCGTAGGGTCGGCAACTCATTGCCCACCCTACCCCCTTTTTTCAGGCAGCCTGAAACCCCTTTTCCCCCACATTCAACAACAAAGGAAAAACCACAAGTGAACAACAATTTCATTCTATTCGGCGCCATCGCGCTATTTGTTATCGGCGCAATCATGCTGGCAGCAGGCAACAAAAAACGCTTGGAAACAGGCGATTGGGGCTCGGGCGTGCAATGGGGCTATCTGCTGATGATGATTGGCGCATTCGGCTTTTTGTCGGTAGGCTTGGCGTGGAGTTTCACCGCCGTGTTGCTGCTGTTCACCATGTTTACAGGCGCGGTTTGGCTGTGGCAAAAATTG
This sequence comes from uncultured Kingella sp., assembly GCA_963529725.1. Classification (GTDB taxonomy): domain Bacteria; phylum Pseudomonadota; class Gammaproteobacteria; order Burkholderiales; family Neisseriaceae; genus Kingella_B. Next base: position 1,762 of record CAUSAW010000130.1, read on the forward strand.
AGCCATAAAGACAAAATCAAGCCTGATAACAACCATTTGCGCGATTACATGGCGGGCTTTTTTCCCATTATCGCGGTGGTGTTTATTGTGCGCACATTTATTGTTGAGCCGTTTCAAATCCCGTCTAGCTCCATGCGCTCGGGGCTGGTGAAGGGCGATTTTATTTTGGTGAACAAATTTAGCTATGGCATCCGCGTTCCCGTGTTGAACACGGTGGCGATTCCCACGGGCAATATTCAGCGTGGCGATGTGGTGGTGTTCAATTATCCTGTTGAGCCGCAAAATAATTACATTAAGCGCATTGTTGCCGTTGGCGGTGATACGGTTGAATATAAAGACAAAATTCTCACCGTAAACGGCAAAGCCAGCGTGGATGTATCGCAAGGGCGCTACACCTATCCCGATGATGGCAACAGCAGCATTCCCCGCCAAGCCGAGCGCTTTCAATCCACATTTGAAGACAGAACGTTTGACGTGTTGAAAGTGGACGGCGCGCCTGCGGTGGATGCGCCAACATGGAATCACTACCAAGCGATGTTTATGCAATCGGGCTTTGAAAGCGGTTTGCAGCAAAATTGCGAATACGCGGAAGACGGCAGTGGCTTCAAATGCACCGTGCCCGCAGGCAAATATTTTGCGATGGGCGACAACCGCGACAACAGCGCCGATAGCCGCTATTGGGGCTTTGTGGACGATAAGTTGATTGTGGGCAAGGCGTTTATGATTTGGTTAAACACGGGCGAGATGAGCCGCGTGGGCACCATCATCAAATAAGCCCAAAGGCAGCCTGAAAATGGAAAAAGCCTATAAAACCGTTTTCAGGCTGCCTTTGGCATGACGCAGCGTTGATATGGGCGCGGCGCTTGAAATCGGCAAACCACGCCATCATTCTTGTTTTCAGGCTGCCTATTTGCACACCAGTAGGCAGCCTGAAAACTGCTTCATCATGCTAAAATACACGCATCATAAGGAATCATCATGCAACCCCAAAACATCATTGTCGGCTTATCAGGCGGAGTGGATAGCTCCGTAACCGCCGCGCTGTTGCACCAACAAGGGCACAACGTGCGCGGCATCTTCATGCAAAACTGGGAAGACGACAACACCGACCAATATTGCAGCATCAAAGAAGACTCGCTTGACGCGATGGCGGTCGCCGACATCATCGGCATAGACATTGACATCGTTAATTTCGCCAAAGAATACAAAGACAAAGTTTTCGCTTATTTCTTGCAAGAGTACGAAGCGGGCAGAACACCCAATCCCGATGTATTGTGCAACGCCGAAATCAAATTCAAATGCTTTTTGGAACACGCTATCGCGCAAGGTGCGGAAGCCATCGCCACAGGGCATTACGCGCGCAAAAACGTACGCGATGGTGTGCATTATCTGCTCAAAGGCGCAGACGGCAGCAAAGACCAAAGCTATTTTTTATACCGCTTGCAACCCTTTCAATTGCAACGCGCGCTCTTTCCGCTGGGCGATATGGAAAAAACCGAAGTGCGCCGCCTTGCCCGCGATTTCAGGCTGCCTACTGCCGCCAAAAAAGACAGCACAGGCATTTGCTTTATTGGCGAGCGACCTTTCCGCGAATTTCTACAAAAATACCTGCCCACCCACAACGGCAACATGGTAACGCCCGATGGCAAAATAGTTGGCGAACACATCGGCTTAACCTTCTACACCATTGGCCAGCGCAAAGGCTTGGGCATTGGTGGTGCGGGCGAGCCGTGGTTTGTGGCGGGCAAAAACATCGCTCGCAACGAGTTAATCGTTGTGCAAGGGCATGACGACCCCCTGCTCTATTCAGGCAGCCTGAAAATGAACCAGCTATCGTGGACGCTGCCCGAAAAGCCCGCCGCAGGGCGCTATACCTGCAAAACCCGCTACCGCATGGCAGATGCCCCGTGCGAACTGCGTTATTTGAATGATGGCAGCGCCGAGCTGGTTTTTGACGCGCCGCAATGGGCGGTTACCCCTGGGCAATCCGCCGTGTTATACGATGGCGACGTTTGCCTAGGCGGCGGCATCATCAGCGAAACCGATAAACCGATTATTGTGAAATAGTTATTGCGAAATAGGCAGCCTGAAAAGCCTGTTTACTCGTTTTCAGGCTGCCTTATCCAGCTTACCCCCATGCAATTTATCCCCATCGCCCTATTAAAACAGCCGCATCTGCGCCAATACGCCCAGCAGCTTTATCAACAAGCCTTTCCCGCAGAAGACCGTTTTCCTTTTTGGGGGCTACGGCTTTTCTCGCTGCGCCCAGCCATCCGCTTTGATGCCATTGTGGATGAACAGCAGCAACCCATTGGCTTTGTTTACTTAATTCATGGCGAAGGACTGCTGTTTGTGCTGTATTTCGTCATTGATGCGCAATGCCGTTCGCAAGGCTATGGTTCGCGCATCATCGCCGAGCTGGAACGGCAATATCCCAGCGATACCATCGTGTTAGACATCCGCACGCCCGATGCCAACGCTGCCGATGCCCAGCAACGCCAAAAGCGTTTGGATTTTTATCTGCGCAACGGCTTTCACATCGCACCGTTTAAATGGGTGGAAGCAGCGGAACGC
>CAUSAW010000131.1:0-4264 GCA_963529725.1 uncultured Kingella sp.
CTTAAAGTGCTGCGTAGATGGTGTGGTATTTAGGGCTTATCTAGTACAGCCCCTATGGAAATGTGGCACGACAAACAGCAGTTTGATAGCCCTGAGCATCGGAGAAAAGAGCTGTGCCGCTTTGTGAATTTCTACAATACTGTGAAGCCCCACCGCAGCCTGAAAGGGGATACGCCTTTTGAAGTGTTGCAGGCTTATTTTTCTCAACCTGTTGTGTAAACAACGCGGTTAATTTCTACACCTAAACAGGCTTAATCAACATACTCATCAGGCTCTGCGCCAAAGCGGTTGTCGCCAACCGTGCCTTTCAGGCAGAGCAGCACGAACAATATCGGCTCGCCCACATAAGGGATCAGCCCCAGCAGCCACCAGCCCGAATAACCGCTGTCGTGCAGACGGCGCACACTGATGGCGCAAGTGGGCAAAAAAGTTGCCAGCACAAACAGCACCATCACGGTAAACGGCAGCCTTGCCGCGACCAAATCGCGCCAATGCAAATCGCGCAGGTTGTTCACGCCGTCCAACTGCGCGGGAAACTTTGCCACCAGCCAAACCGCCAGCGCACAAGCAATGCCGATTTGCACCAGCGAAAAAACGCCAATATTCCTTGCGCCCTGCGCGTCCGTTAAAGTTGGCGTATTGTTTGAGCGCGGCGAAATATTCGTCCATTTTGTTCCCCTTTTTATGTTTTCAGGCTGCCTTACAATGATGAGGCAGCCTGAAAACGTTTTTCTAGCCCAAAATCTTGTGTGCAATCAGCTCTTTCTTTAAATAGGCATAGCACACGGGCGCAAGCACAATCCCGCCGATGCCAAACAAATGCTCAAACACAATCATCACCAGCAGCAGCTCAAACGCTTTGGCGTTCACTTGCTCGCCGATGATCTTCGCGTTCAGAAAATACTCGGCTTTGTGAATCACCACCAAAAAAATCAGCGAAACAATCCCCGCCGTCAGCGAATTGCCCAAGCTAATAATCACCACGGCGGTGTTGGAAATCAAATTGCCGATAACGGGGATTAACCCCGCCACAAACACCAAAAAAGTGAGCGTGGTTTTAAACGGCAGCGAAATGCCCGCCGCAGGCAGCGCAACGAATAAATACAGCGCGGTCAGCAAAGTGTTTACCGTGGAGATTTTCACCTGCGCCACAAATACATCTTTAAACGAAGTTTTGAAGCCCGCCAGCCGCTCAACCAAGGCTTGCGACAAAAAGCCCGTGTATTGCGCCGATTGGCTGTGCACAACGTGTGTTTTCAGCATGATGCCGATGATGATGCCGATTAAAACGTACACAAACGAAGTCAGGCTGGTTTTCCCTGCCGACATAATATTGGCGCTGTGCGTTTTGAAAAACAGTGCGATTTGCTCGCCGATGTTGATTTCTTCGGGCAGATATTTGTCCACGCCGTATGAAGCGAGAATTTGCGGCAGACGGTGATACATCGCTTCAAATTCGGCGATGTTGATTTTTGAATAGCCCGCGTAAACCGCAATGCTGAGCATAGTGCAAACGGCAATCACGATAGACAGCGCCGACACCAAATGAATGTGTTTGTGTTGCAGCCGCCCGCCCAACGCCTTGCCCAGCATCGCATTTGCACCTTCAATCAGGCAGTAAGTCATCAAAATGCTGACAAACAGCACCACAAAATGAAAATGCAGCACGCAAAACAACACCGACACGGCAATCGCAAACGAAATCAAAAAAGGCTTGCCCGTGTCGGCGGGCGGTGGCGTGTTGGCAGTATGATTATCGGTATTGGCTGGATATTGGCTCATCTGGTTGCTCCCAAAAATAAAAACGCAATCTTAACAGAAAGGGATTTTGCCGAGAAATCATGCCCAAAGGCAGCCTGAAAATGGCTCAAACGCATTGCCGCCAAGCCAAACAGCCGTTAAAAGCATTTTCAGGCTGCCTTTGCCCTTGCAATCCGCCCAATCTTCCCCATTTAACAAAACCTATTCTCAACAACGCCAGAAAGCGCATCATGTCAAACAACACTTTGCTTCATCTTCACCACGAACCCGATTTCGCCGCCATCCGCGTGGACGACATCAAGCCCGCCATGCAAACCGCGATGGCAGAAGCCCGCGAGCAGATTGCTGCGATTAAACAGCAGCCTGAAAACGCCGCCAACTGGCTCAACACCGTTGAACCGCTCACCGATTTAACCGAGCGCGTGGGGCGCATTTGGGGCGTGGTGGCGCATTTGAATTCGGTGGTGGACACGCCCGAGTTGCGCGCCGTGTATAACGAGCTGATGCCCGAAGTAACCGTGTTCTTCACCGAAATCGGGCAGGATATTGAGCTTTACGAGCGTTTCAAAGCGATTAAGCAATCGCCCGAATTTGCCACGCTCAGCCCCGCGCAGCAAACCAAATTGGCGCACGATTTGCGCGGCTTTGTGTTAAGCGGCGCGGAATTGCCGCCCGAGCAGCAGGCAGAATTAGCCGCCTTGCAAACCGAAGCCGCCCAGCTTTCTGCCCAATTTTCGCAAAACGTGTTGGACGCCACCGATGCCTTCGCGCTTTATTTTGAAGACGACAGCAGCCTGAAAGGTCTGCCCGAAGACGCGCTGGCAATGTTTCAGGCTGCCGCAGCCGCCGAAGACAAAACAGGCTACAAAATCGGCTTGCAAATGCCGCACTACATCGCCGTGATGCAATACGCCGACAACCGCGATTTGCGCGAACAGGTGTACCGCGCCTACGCCACCCGCGCCAGCGAATTCGGCAAGCCCGAATGGGACAACACCGAAAACATCAACCGCTGCCTTGCCATCGCCCTGCAAGAAGCGCGTTTGCTCGGCTATCAAAATTACGCCGAATTGTCGCTAGTAACCAAAATGGCGGAAACGCCCGCGCAAGTGCTGGCTTTCCTGCGCGATTTAGCCCAACGCGCCAAACCCTTTGCCGAGCGCGATTTAGCCGAAGTGCGCCAATATGCCGCCGAGCATCTGGGACTGCCTGAAATCCAATCATGGGATTTAGCCTACGCCAGCGAAAAACTGCGCGAAGCCAAATACGCCTTTTCCGAAACCGAAGTGAAAAAATATTTCCCCGCCAGCAAAGTATTGGCAGGCTTGTTCGCCCAAATTGAAGCCTTGTATGACGTAAAACTGCGCGAAAAAAGCGTGCCCGTTTGGCATGACGACGTGCGCTATTTTGAATTGGAAAAAGACGGCGCAATCATTGGCGCGGTGTATATGGATTTATACGCGCGCGAAGGCAAGCGCGGCGGCGCATGGATGAACGATTACCGCGGGCGCAGACGCTATCTTTCAGGCAGCCTGAAAGACCAAATCCAAACGCCCACCGCCTATCTGGTGTGCAATTTCACCCCGCCTGTTGCTGGCAAAGAAGCGCGGCTCAGCCACGACGAAATCATCACCCTGTTCCACGAAATGGGACACGGCTTGCACCACCTGCTCACCAAAATCGACGAATTGGGCGTGAGCGGCATCAACGGCGTGGAATGGGACGCGGTGGAACTGCCCAGCCAGTTTATGGAAAATTTCGTTTGGGAATACAAAGTCCTGCGCGAAATGTCCAGCCACGAAGACACGGGTGAGCCGCTGCCCGAAAGCCTGTTTGCCAAAATGCTGGCGGCAAAAAACTTCCAGCGCGGGATGTTTTTGGTGCGCCAAATGGAATTCGCGCTGTTTGACATGCTGATTTACAGCCAAAGCGATGCAGGCAGCCTGAAAAACTGGGCGCAAGTGTTGGCAGACGTGCGCCGCGAAGTTGCCGTGGTGCAGCCGCCCGAATACAACCGCTTTGCCAACAGCTTCAGCCACATTTTCGCAGGCGGCTATTCAGCAGGCTATTACAGCTACACATGGGCAGAAGTGTTGAGCGCCGATGCCTACGCCGCGTTTGAAGAAAGCGGCGACGTGCGCGCGATGGGCGCGAAGTTCTGGAACGAAATCATCAGCATGGGCGGCAGCCGCAGCGCAATGGAAAACTTCAAAGCGTTTCGTGGGCGCGAGCCAAGTATTGATGCGTTGCTGCGGCATAGTGGGTTTGCGGATTGACTAATTGCGCATAAAAAGGCAGCCTGAAAAGCGGGGGAAGGGCTTTTCAGGCTGCCTATCCGTTAAAAAACGCGAACAATATTTTATTTAAATTAAACGAGATAGGTTGGGAGCGTGTAATGTTTTCGCGCCAATGCTTGACGGAATAAGCGTTCGCCTGTATGATTCGCGCCTTTCGGGTCGTTAGCTCAGTCGGTAGAGCAGCGGACTTTTAATCCGTTGGTCGA
>CAUSAW010000132.1:0-4216 GCA_963529725.1 uncultured Kingella sp.
AATGAGTTATCTTCATTTTTGCAGTCTAACATGACTGCTTATCTAGTACAGCCCCATAAAAAATCGGTGAGTACCGCGCTGGTAACGCTGATTTCTATTTTGGTGCTCACGTTGGTGCTGCCCAATTTCACCACCAGCACGCCATCGGGCAGCTACAATACTGCGCAGTTGCTGTTTACCGCTGCGGCTTCTTTTGTACTGTATTTTTCCTTTATCCTGACCCAAACCGTGCGCCACCGCGATTATTTTTTGGCAGACGATGAAGACCCCAGCCACCATGCCGAGCCGCCGCCCACCCAAATCGCGCTGGCTAGCTTGGTGTGCTTGGTGGTGTGTTTGGGCGTGGTGATTGCGTTGGCAAAAGCCCTGTCGCCCGCCATTGAAAGCATGGTGGTGTCGTGGGGCGCGCCCAAGGCGCTGGTGGGCGTGATTATTGCCGCTGTGGTGCTGATGCCCGAAAGCCTCGCCGCGCTCACCGCCGCCCGCCGCAATCGTTTGCAAACCAGCATCAATCTGGCGTTGGGTTCTGCCCTTGCCAGCATCGGGCTCACCATTCCCGCCGTGGCGTTGGTGTGCCTGATTTACGATATTGACGTGATGCTGGGCTTGGATGCCAAATCCATGCTGCTGCTTGGGTTGAGCACGTTTACCGTGATGCTGTCGCTGCACTATGGCAAATCTAATATGCTGTATGGCATTGTGTTGCTGGTGAATTTGGCGGCGTATGTGTTTACGGTGATTGTGCCGTGAGCGATGAGGCAGCCTGAAAACCATTTTATTGAGTGAAAACCATGACCGCACTAACCCAAAACTTCGTCCGCCGCCTTTTCAGGCTGCCTGAAACCGCCGCCGACACGCCTATCAACCAAATCACCACCGACAGCCGCCAGGCACAGGAAGGCGATTTGTTTGTCGCGCTGGTGGGCGAGAACCATGACGCGCACGATTTTGTGCCGGACGTACTGGCAAAGGGTGCGCTGGCTATTGTGTCGCGCGGCGATTTGGCCGGCGTTGCAGGCTGCTTTTTTGTACCCGATACACTGAACGCTTTGCAGCAACTGGCAGCGGCGTGGCGCAAGACCGTGAACCCATTTGTGTTCGGGATTACCGGTTCCAGCGGCAAAACGACCGTGAAGGAAATGCTGGCGGCGGTGCTGCGTGCCAAATTCGGCGCGGACGCGGTGCTGGCGACGGCGGGCAATTTCAACAACCACATCGGCCTGCCGCTGACCCTGTTGAATTTGCGTGAACACCACCGCTATGCCGTGATTGAAATGGGCATGAACCACTTCGGCGAGCTGGCGGCACTGACCCGCATTGCCGCGCCCGATACCGCATTGGTGAACAACGCCATGCGCGCGCACATCGGCTGCGGTTTCAACGGCGTGGTGGACATTGCCCGCGCCAAATCCGAAATCTATCAGGGGCTACCTGAAAACGGCATTGCCCTGCTGCCTGCCGAAGACGCGAACCTGCCCGTGTTTCAGGCAGCCTGCAACGGTTTGAAAACGCTGACGTTCGGCGCGGAGCAGGGCGATATTCACGCGGAAAACATCAATTTGCAGCCGCTGTCCAGCACGTTTGATTTGGTGTACGGCACAGAACGCGTGCGCGTGTCGCTGCCGGCGGCGGGTCGGCACAACGTGGCCAATGCCTGTGCGGCGGCGGCTTTGGCGGTGCAGGCGGGCGTGTCTTTGGCGGAAATTGCGGCCGGGCTGGCCACGTTCGGCAACATCAAAGGGCGGCTGCAACAGAAGCGCGGCATACGCAACGCCCTGATTTTGGACGATACCTACAACGCCAACCCCGACAGCATGAAAGCCGCGCTGGATGTGCTTGCCAAGCTGCCCGCGCCGCGCGTGTTTGTGATGGGCGACATGGGCGAACTGGGCGAAGACGAAGCCCCAAAAATGCACGAAGAAATCGGCGTTTACGCCCGCGATTTGGGCATTGAATACGCTTATTTTGTGGGTGATAACAGCGTGCAGGCTGCTGAAAAGTTTGGCGGCAATGGGCTGTGGTTTGCCGATAAAGACCCGCTGATTCAAGTCATCACCCACGACTTGCCCGAACGCGCCAGCGTGTTGGTAAAAGGTTCGCGTTTTATGCAGATGGAAGAAGTGGTGGCTGCCTTGTTGGCATAGTTTTCAGGCTGCCTATCATGCAAAAGGCAGCCTGAAAATCAAAATGGAACGGTGGTGGCTCGCCGCCAACGCGCCATCAGTTGCAGGCTTGGCAAAGGGCAGCCTGAAAATAGCAGAAGGAATGGAATGAAAATCGCCAAGTGGATAGGGATACTCACCGCGCTGTTGCTTGCTTTTTGGCTGGGGATGTGGACGCAGGCGCAGTTGTATCAAGATCAATGCTTGGATTTGGGCGGTGGCAAAAATCATCCCGATGCAGGCGCGTCGTTTCCCATTTGTGTGCTGGATGTGGAAACCTATCGGCAGCGACACGCGCGATAAGGCAGCCTGAAACGCCGCTTTGCCCAGCAACCGCAAAGGACACGCTATGGCAAACACCCCCAATCCCACGCCCCGCACCACCAATATACTAGCAGTGGTCAGCCTGATTTGCGGGCTGCTGTGCTTGGTGGGCGGGCTGCCCTCCGCAGGCATCATCAACATCGCCGCCATTGTGATGGGGCATATGGCGCGTAGCCAAATCCGCCAAAACCCGAATGAAGACGGCGCAGGCATGGCGTTGGCAGGCTTAATCATGGGCTACATCGGCTTGCTGATTGTGCCGCTGGTTGTGTTGGCGATTGTGGTTATCGTGATGATTTTATTGTATGGCATGAGTTTTGATGCCGCTGTAAACGAATTGTTCAAGTGGCTGTTGTCGCTGCTGCAATAGGCAGCCTGAAAACCGTTTAATCATCATAAATTTTATCAACACCACTCCCCGCGCCCATTCCCCTATAATCCGCGCGGTTTTATAAACAACAACTTAAACTCTCACAACGGCAGCCTGAAAACTGCCACCAAGCAACAAGGAAGCATCATGCTGTTATGGCTCGCTCGTTTGAGCAACTGGATTTCCGCCCTCAATATTTTCCAATACACCACCTTTCGTGCCGTGATGGCGGCGCTCACCGCCCTAGCGTTTTCGCTGCTGCTCGGGCCGTGGACAATACGCAAGCTCACCGCGCTTAAAGTTGGGCAAGCCGTGCGCAGCGATGGCCCGCAAACGCATCTGGTCAAAAACGGCACGCCCACCATGGGCGGTTCGCTGATTCTCACCGCCATCACCCTGTCCACCCTGCTGTGGGCAAACCTTGCCAACCCTTATATTTGGATACTGCTGATAGTGCTGCTCGCCACAGGCGCGCTCGGCTTTTATGACGACTGGCGCAAAGTGGTTTACAAAGACCCCAACGGCGTATCCGCCCGCTTCAAAATGGTGTGGCAATCCACCGTTGCGCTGGGCGCGGGCTTCGCCCTGTTTTACCTTGCCAAAAACAACGCCAACAACATCCTGATTGTGCCGTTTTTCAAACAAGTCGCCCTGCCCTTGGGCGTGGTCGGCTTCATCGTTTTAACCTATCTCACCATCGTGGGCACATCCAACGCGGTTAACCTAACCGATGGCTTGGACGGGCTGGCTGCGTTCCCTGTGGTGCTGGTGGCGGGCGGCTTGGGCGTTTTTGCTTATGTAACAGGGCATTACAAATTTGCCGAATACTTGCAACTGCCGTTTGTGGCGGGTGCAAACGAAGTCGCCATTTTCTGCACCGCCATGTGCGGCGCGTGTTTGGGCTTTTTGTGGTTCAACGCCTACCCCGCGCAAGTGTTTATGGGCGACGTGGGCGCGTTGGCATTGGGCGCGGCGTTGGGCACGGTGGCGGTGATTATTCGCCAAGAGTTTGTATTGGTGATTATGGGTGGCTTGTTTGTGGTGGAAGCCATTTCCGTGATGCTGCAAGTGGGCTGGTACAAAAAAACCAAAAAACGCATTTTCCTGATGGCACCGATTCATCATCACTACGAGCAAAAAGGCTGGAAAGAAACGCAAGTGGTGGTGCGCTTTTGGATTATCACCATTGTGCTGGTGTTGATTGGATTGAGCACGTTGAAGATTAGATGATGCAAACAGGGGCAGAGAAATGGCTGCCCTTTTTTGTGCCAAAGGCAGCCTGAAAAGCGTAAATGGGTTTTCAGGCTGAAACCTTTGCAAAACCCACCCCCAACACCCCAACAGCTGAGTTCATCACCCA
>CAUSAW010000133.1:0-4120 GCA_963529725.1 uncultured Kingella sp.
TAATGGTTATGTGTGATGATTAAAAAATAGGCAGCATACTTTTTAGGACACTACCCCCATTTTCAGGCTGCCTTTGCTTGCCTACCATGCGCTTTTTGCTTAATATCTACAAAAATATATTTTGTATATACAAGGAGCGATGATGCTAACCAAAATTTTCCAAAGCGGCGGCAGCCAAGCGGTGCGCATTCCCAAAAATTTTCGTTTTGAGGGCGACACGGTGGAAATCTTCCGTGCCGAAAATGGTGATGTGGTGTTGCGTGCGCCGCAAACCAGCCAGCGCGGTGATGAACTTTTTGCCATCTTGGCGCAATTTGACGACGACTTCATCGCGCAAATTGAAACGCGCGATAACGAGCCGCCGCAGGAGCGTGATGCGCTATGATGTATATACTAGACACCAATATATTGATTTATATTCAAAAAAATAATCCACCCGCCGTGCGCGAAAAAATCAACCGCTTGCCCAGCCAAGCCAAATTGTGCATGAGCTTTATCAGCTATGCGGAATTATTAAGCGGCGCGCAAGGCAGCCAACGTCCTGAAAAAGCAAAAGAAAACATTGAACGCTTGCTGCGCATTGTGCCCGTTGTGCTGCCTGATGCCGCCATTTGCGAACATTATGTCCGCTGGCGCGATACGCTCAAACGACAAGGCACGATGATTGGCAGCAATGATTTGTGGATTGCGGCGCACGCCTTGGCGGCAGATGCCATTTTGGTTACCCACAACACCAAAGAATTTGCGCGAATTGGCGATTTAAAATGGGAAGATTGGACTGTGCAATAAACTTTCAGGCTGCATTGGGCAGCATTAAAGGCAGCCTGAAAATGAGTAAACCCACGTTTCAGGCTGCCTTTGCCCATCCCAAACAATCAACTTTTCAGGCTGCCCATCCGCAAATAGGCAGCCTGAAATTCAATCTAAGCGCGTTGTGCGCCCGCTCATTTTCTTCCATGCCCACATCACATAGCCCGAAAGGCTGTATGCAAAAAAGGCGAGAAACAAAATCAACGCAGGCTGCAACACCAAGAGCACAATCAGCATCAGCATGCCAATCATGCGCGCAAACGAAATGCGATGGCGCAGCTTGATTTCCTTAAAGCTCCAAAACGGAATTTGCACCACCATAGACAAGCCCGCAAACAAGGTCATCAGCAGTACCCAAATGCTGGATTGGTCAAACACGCCATCATAGCTGCGGTCCACCCATATCATGCCCACCATCAGCGCGGCGGCAGTTGGGCTGGGGATGCCAATAAACCATTTTTTGCTCACTCTGCCGATCAGCGTGTTAAACAGCGCCAAGCGCAAAGCGGCGCACGCGCAATAAATAAACGCCACGCAATAGCCTAGCTTGCCAAATTCATACAACTGCCAGTTATACACAATCAGCGCGGGGGCAACGCCAAAGCTCACCATATCGGCAAGGCTGTCTAGCTGCTCACCAAACGCGCTTTGGCTGTTGGTAAAACGAGCGATGCGCCCATCCATGCCATCCAACAGCATGGCGATGAACACGCTAATCGCCGCGCTTTCATAACGCCCGTGCATGGATTGGGTGATGGCGAAAAAGGCGGCAAACAAAGCAGCCAGCGTAACGGAATTGGGCAAGGCGTAAATGCTGCGCTGGCGAATCAACTCGCGCTTGCTGATTTTTTTGCGCGCGCGGTGAATAGGGTTTTCAGGCTGCGTGGGTTGCGGAGTTTCGGTTTCGGGGGTCATGATGGGGATTCCTTTTTGCATAAGCGGCTTGGCGGAGCAACGTTTTTTGTTTTGGTTCAACCGCGTTTCAGGCTGCCTATGATGATGGCGGGCGAAGATGCGCTGCGCGATAGATAGAGAGTTTGATGGCAACGCCGTTTTCAGGCTGCTGAAGAATGCGCCTGAGCGCACGCCCTGATGTTGGCAAACAAATATAACTAAAAAGGCAGCCTGAAAACGCATAACGCGCGTTATCACAGCATAAAACGCCTTTCAGGCTGCCTGATGGCAAAACGCATTAGTTTTTCAAGCCCAGCACATCTTGCATATCAAACAAGCCTGTTGGCTGGTTTTGCAACCAAACCGCCGCACGAACCGCGCCTGCGGCAAAAGTCATGCGACTGCTGGCTTTGTGGGTGATTTCCACGCGCTCGCCATCGGTGGCAAACAGCGCCGTATGCTCGCCCACAATATCGCCCGCGCGAATGGTGGAAAAACCGATGGTTTTCGGATCGCGCGCGCCCGTGTGCCCTTCGCGCCCATAAACCGCGCATTCTTTCAAATCGCGTCCAACCGCGTTGGCAATCACTTCGCCCATGCGCAACGCCGTGCCGCTGGGTGCATCCACTTTGTGATGATGATGCGCTTCAATGATTTCAATGTCGTAGCCATCGTTTAACACACGCGACACGGTGTCCAAAATATGAAAAGTTAGGTTCACGCCCACGCTAAAATTCGCCGCGAATACAATCGCATTTTTCTGCGCGGCAGCCGCAATCGCCGCCTTGCCCGCATCGTCAAAGCCCGTTGTGCCAATCACCATTTTGATGCCTTTGGCGGCGCATTTTTCAATCAACGGCAAAGACGCGCTGGGGCGAGTGAAATCAATCAAAACATCCGCATCGTCCAAAGCGATGTCCACATTATCGGTTACTTTCACGCCTGTTTTGATGCCCAGCGCAAAGCCCGCATCCAAGCCCAACACGCCTGAACCTGGACGATCTAGCGCGCCAACCAAAACCGTGCTGGGATTGGCTTCAACCGCTTGAATCAGCGTTCTGCCCATGCGTCCATTGGCGCCAGCGATGGCAATTTTTAATTGTGCCATGATGTTCTTCCTTATTTTTGAGTTTGTTGAGACGCGGCGATTTGCTCACGCGCGTAGTCCAAAGCGTTGCCTTCAATGCGGCTGACTGCGCCGTTGGCATCAAAGTGAACGCTTAAATTGCGGTGTTCTTTAACCTTATTGCCGCGCACTACTTCGTAAACATAATCCCAGCGGTCGGTGCGAAAGGCGTTGTTGAGCAGCGGCGAGCCAATTTCCATGGCAACTTGCTGGCGTGTCATGCCCGTTTGCAGGTTCAACACGGCTTGGGCATCCAGCGGCACGCCCTGCACAACGGAAAGTTTGTAATAAGGCAGTTTTTCAACCAATTTTGGGGTGCACGCGCTGAGTGTGGCGGCGGCGATAAGTGCGAGAACGTGTGGTTTCAAGGGTTTTGCCTTTCGTAAAATAAAAATAGGAAAGATACCACACCCCAACCATGCGCAAAAACGTTTATTGAAACCTTTTATTATTTAGGCTAGGGATTGCGGACGGAAAATGCTATTATACGGCATCTACATTTGTCGTATTAAAAGGAATTTTCATGGATAACATCGCGCAGTTAAAGGGAAATGGCTTGAAGGTTACGGGCCCGCGTTTGAAAATTTTGGATTTGTTTGAATCGCACGCGGATGAGCATTTGAGCGCTGAAGATGTGTATCGCATTTTGCTGGATGATGGCATTGAAGTGGGCGTGGCAACGATTTATCGCGTGCTCACTCAGTTTGAACAAGCGGGCATTTTGTTGCGCCACCATTTTGAAACAGGCAAAGCGGTTTACGAGCTCAACAAGGGCGAGCATCACGACCATTTAGTCTGCGTGAAATGCGGCGATGTTACCGAGTTCCACAACGCGGAAATTGAACGCTTGCAAGACAAAATCGCGCAGGATAACGGCTATCGCATTGTGGACCATGCGTTGTATATGTATGGCGTGTGCGGCAAGTGCCAGAAAAAAGAGAAGCGGTAATTTTGAACGGTTGAGGCAGCCTGAAAACGGGAAACGGTTTTCAGGCTGCCTTTTTTGTTTTGCGTAATGTGTTTGCGTAGGACGGGCGGGCGGATGATTGCATTCAATCCGCTCCGTGCGCGGCAGGCGATTGCGCCCATTCCGCCAACGCAAAGGCAGCCTGAAAACGGGCGCGGCGCGTTTCAGCGGAGCTAAAACGGCATCAAATGTTTTCAGGCTGCCTTCGGCTGTGGCGATGGGGGATTACGCGCGTTTGCGGAATTCGCCTGTGCGGGTGTCAATTTCCACTTTGTCGCCGTTTTCGATGTAAGACATCACTTGGATTTCGGTGCCGCCAACCA
>CAUSAW010000134.1:0-4068 GCA_963529725.1 uncultured Kingella sp.
AATGGTTATGTGTGATGATTAAAAAATAGGCAGCATACTTTTTAGGACACTACCTTTTTTTCAGGCTGCATGGGTTGCGGCAGCCTGAAAACGATTGCGCGAGACACGCAATAAACGCATGGAAAACAATGGGATGTTGCTGTTCAATCTTTTCAGGCTGCCTCAGTGGCGGGCGCGATGGCAATAAAAGGCAGCCTGAAAACGATTTTAGGCAACCTTTTTTCAGGCTGCCTAAATGGGTTATTTTTTGCCATTTTAAAAATCGCCAAGCAATGTGTGAGCTTCTTAAAGCGTGGGTATGGCGGCAAGACGCCATGAAAATGCTCACAACCCAAGCCATGCCAAATGCAGCCTGAAAATGGGTTGTGAACAAGACTTTTACACGCTCACGCCTGCTTTGCGCGCGATTTCCAAGCCTTCTTCTTGGGTTAAGTAAACAGGGTTTTCGGGGCGGTGGCGGCGCACGAGTTTGCCGTGGTCAAACATCATCAGCTCATCGCAGGCGAATTGTTGCCAGGTTTCGTTGTCGGTTAAGGGCAGGGTGGTGATGACGGTTACGCGGTCGTTGGGCGTGGTTACTTTGGCGAAGTCTATTGCCATGTCTTCATCAATCAGATGGGCTTGCCCAAAGGGTGGCTGGCGGGTGATGTAGTAGAGCAGGGTGCTGGCGTGGGCATACATCACGCGCCCGTCGGATAGGATGAAGTTGAACATGCCGTGTTGGCGGATTTCGGCGCACAGCTCGGCAAGCGCGTCAAACAGCGTGTTGGGGCAGGGTCGGTCGGGGAATTGGGCGCGCAGGCGGTTGAGCAGGTAGCAGAAGGCTTGCTCGGAATCGGTGCAGCCAACGGGGCGATAGGCTTTGCCGTTGAAATCGGGCGCGAAGCTGGGGCGCAGTTGCCCGTTGTGGGCAAACAGCCAATAGCCGCCCCACATTTCGCGCTGAAAGGGGTGGGTGTTTTCCAGCGAGTTGATGCCTTGCGATGCTTTGCGGATGTGGGCGATGACGTTTTCGGATTTGATGTGGTAGTTGCGGACGAGTTCGGCAACGGGCGATTGCGCGCTGGGTTTGTCGTCTAGAAACAGGCGCAAGCCGCGTCCTTCAAAGAAACCGATGCCGAAGCCGTCGGTGTGGTGGTCGGTTAAGCCGCCGCGTTTGGAAAAGCCTGCGAACGAAAAGCCGATGTCGGTGGGGGTGTTGCAATTCATGCCGAGTAGTTGGCACATGTGGGTGTTCCTTGTTGGGTTTAGGGGTGTAGTTGGGTTGTTGGGTTTAGTTCTGCTGAAACTCGTTTTCAGGCTGCCTATTAAATAAAGCGCAATCCGCGCAGCAATCCAGCAAAAAACAGCGGCAACCGTTTTTCAGGCTGCCTGAAATGTAAAATGTGATTATAATGCGATTTTTACTTATGGAAATCAACAAAAAATGCGTTTTCACCCAGATGTGATGGGCATGGACAATCTCGCCGCACAAATCCGCAAAATCCCCAATTTTCCCAAAGACGGCATCTTGTTTCACGACATCACCACCGTGTTGCAAAGCCCCGAATATTTCCGCCTGCTGGTGGATTTGTTCACTTATCACTATATGGGGCAAAAAATTGACGTGGTGGCAGGCTTGGAAGCACGTGGATTCATTATCGGCGCGGCGTTGGCGTATCAATTGAATGTAGGATTTGTGCCGATTCGCAAAAAAGGCAAGCTGCCGTTTGACACCATCTCGCAAACCTACGCGCTGGAATACGGCGAAGCGACGGTGGAAATCCACAAAGATGCCATCCGCGAAGGCAGCCGCGTGTTGCTGATTGACGACTTGGTCGCCACAGGCGGCACCATGCTGGCTGGCGTGGAGCTTATCCGTAGGCTAGGCGGCGAAGTGGTAGAAGCCTGCGCCATTTTAGAATTTACCGATTTGGACGGCGGCAAAAAAATTCGCGAGAAAAATGTGCCATTGTTTTCATTGTTGAAAAACGATGGTTCTATGTAATCCTATCCAATAAACAAAAAAAACAGCTCAATCAACACGATTTGAGCTGTTTTGCTTTTTCAGGCTGCCTGTTGGCGTTTATTCATCATCCGAACGCTCACGGTACAACACCAAAAGTTTGCCAATATGCTGCACCAACTGCGCCCCCGTTGCCGCGCACAATTCTTCGCTAATCAGCAAACGCTCATCGCGCTCATCGCGCAACACGCGCACTTTAATCAACTCATGCGCGTTCAACGCCGTTTCCGTTTCACGAATCACTGCTTCGGTTAAACCATGCTGCCCAATCATCACAACAGGGTTTAAATGATGCGCCCGCGCGCGCAGCGCCAAAATTTCTTGCTTGCTTAAAACAGGTTTATTTTCCATTCACGTCTCGTGGTTTATTTCATCAAAACAAAGCGCGATTATACGCGAAAATCAGAAAAACTTGCGCTTGCACAGCAAACATTATTATAATTCGCCGTTTTGCAACCTTGCCGCCCGCAATCGCATGGCGAGCGGCTGTTTTTAACCAACCGTAAGGAGATAACATGCGTCATTACGAAATCGTGTTTATCGTTCATCCAGATCAAAGCGAGCAAGTGCCTGCTATGGTTGAGCGTTACAAAACCATGATTACCGAAGCAGGCGGCAAAATTCACCGCTTAGAAGACTGGGGGCGTCGCCAATTGGCTTACCAAATCAACAAGTTGCACAAAGCACACTATGTGTTGATGAACATTGAAGCCACCCCAGCAACCATCGAAGAATTGGAAACAGGCTTCCGCTTTAACGATGCAGTATTGCGTCATCTCACCATCCAAAAGAAAGCAGCCGTAACCGAGCCATCTGTGATGATGCAAGGCGAAAAATCTAAAAATTTGCTGAACGGCGAAGCTGCTAGCGAAAAAACTGCTGAAGCATAATAATTGAACAATCAATTTCGGCTGACCGCTCTTTTGCATAAGGTTGATGTTTTGCGCTACACGCCAGCGGGCGTTCCCGTGTTGGATGTGGTGTTGCAGCATGAAAGTATGCAAGAAGAAAATGGTTTGCAGCATCAAGTTAAATTTGAATTGCCTGCAAAAATCATCGGTGAGCAAGCCAAAGCATGGCAACACAAAATAGGCACGATGGTTGAAGTGAGCGGTTTTTTAGCTCAACGCAGCCAAAGAAATTTTCGCCCCGTGTTGCGTATTCAAAATATTCAAGAATATAAAGGTTAAAACGACATGGCTCGTCAAACATTTAAACGTCGCAAATTCTGCCGCTTTACGGCAGAGAAAATCCAAGAAGTGGATTACAAACAAGTTGATTTGCTGAAAGACTTTATCACTGAAAACGGCAAAATCATTCCCGCCCGCATCACTGGCACAAAAGCACACTATCAACGCCAATTGGCTGTTGCTGTGAAACGCGCTCGTTTCTTGGCTTTGCTGCCTTACACTGACCAACACAAATAATCAGGAGTACACACTATGCAAATTATTCTGTTGGAACGCGTTGCTGGTTTGGGCAACTTGGGCGATGTGGTTACCGTGAAAAACGGTTACGCTCGCAATTTTTTGATTCCTACTGCCAAAGCAAAACGCGCTACCGAAGCCAATTTGAAAGAATTTGAAGCTCGCCGCGCGGAATTGGAAGCGCGCCAAGCTGAAATCTTGGCTGATGCGCAAGCTCGCCAAGCTAAATTGGACGGTCAAACCATTACCATCGCACAAAAAGCGGGTGTGGATGGTCGTTTGTTTGGTTCGGTTACCAATGCGGACATCGCTGCGGCGATTGTGGCTACGGGCGTTGAAACGGTTAAATCAAACGTTCGTTTGCCAGAAGGTCCTTTCAAAGCAGTTGGCGAATACGAAGTGGAAGTGGCATTGCATGCTGATGCAGTGGCAACGATTACTGTGGCTGTGGTTGCTGCGGCTGAGTAATTTTGCTGATTAAAGACAGCCTGAAAACGATAAATAGTCGTTTCAGGCTGCCTTTTTGTGTGGTCTGTTCATGCGGATATGCAGGCAATAAACAAAGGACGGATAAGCAATCCGAGACCTTTGCAAAATCCCCCAAAATCCCCTAAATTCCCACCAAGACATTTAGGG
>CAUSAW010000135.1:0-3768 GCA_963529725.1 uncultured Kingella sp.
AACTCCTAATCCTATGGGCAAGCATTGTTGTCCTGTTCTCCGCCGAACGCGCCTTGATGTTCCTGCACTTTGTGCCCAGCAGCATCCGCAGCCAGCCCAATCTGGAAACCGCCGCGCTGTTCACCAAAGGCTTGTTGTTTGACATCAAAGTCGCCTGCATCACCATTGCGCTGCCGTTTTTGCTGGGGCTGTTGAGCCTGCTGCATCCCGCCGCCAGCCGCCTGTGGCAACGTTTTCAGGCTGCCTTATTGGCGGTGCTGTTCGCCATCGTTGCCGCCGCCGCGATAGGCAACTGGTTCTATTTTTCGGTGTACGGGCATCAGTTTGACGTATTCATGTTTGGCTTGTTTGACGAAGACACCCGCGCCGTGGTCAAAACTATGTGGTCAGACTACCCCGTTATCCGTGGCATCATCGGCTTAATCGCCGCCATCGCCTTGTTTACATGGCTGCTGAACCGCAGCACGCGCCGCATCCATCCGCAAACCAGCGCATCCAAAGGCGCGTGGTTCGCCATCGTTTTGCTGCCGATTATCGCGCTGGTGATGGGCATTCGCGGCTCGTTTGGCAAATTTCCGCTGCGCCAATCCGCCGTGTATATTTCCGCCGTGCAACAAATCAACAAGCTCGTGCCCAACGCGCTCACGTCTATCAGCTGGGCATGGAATGACTACCGCAACAGCAACCATTTCGCCCCCGTGTCCGAAGCCGAAGGCGCGAAAATCATCAGCCAGCTCATCGGCAAAACCAGCAACGCCGATTTAAACCAATTTATCCACACCACGCCGAAAAACCCCGCCGTAGAGCAACATCAGCCCAATGTAGTCTTCGCCGTAATGGAAAGCATGAGCGCGCATTTGCTCGCGTTTGACAGCCCCGAGCGCAACCTATTAGGCAGCCTGAAAAACCATTTTGAACAAGATTGGGTGTACCACAAATTCGTTTCCGAGGGCGACGGCACCAGCGACAGCCTACACCGCTTCTTTATCCGCTCGCCGCGCAACAACATCAGCCAATCGCTCGCCAAAAACAAACCCTTCCCCACCAACCTGTTCACGCCCTACAAAAAAGCAGGCTACCGCATTGTCTATATCACCGCAGGCAACGGTGGCTGGCGCGATTTTGACAACTTTATCCGCCACCTCGGCGCAGACGAAATCATCGACGAAAACAGCATCAAAACCCGCTATCCACAAGCCGTTTCCGCCACATGGGGCATCCCCGACGAATATATGTTCCGCTACGCCGCCGATGAGCTTAAACGCGCCGAACAAGACGGCAAGCCCGTGTTTATCATGCTGCTTTCCATCACCAACCACCCGCCCTATCAGCTGCCCGCCCCGCATCAACGCCAAAACTTCCAGCTTACCGCCGATGAGCAAAGCCGCCTATCCAGCCTAGCGCAAGGCGACACGCTCAACGAAATTTTCAACACCTATAAATACAGCAACGACCAGCTGGGCAACTTCATCAGCCAAGTGAAACAAAACAGCCCGCGCACCATCATCGCCGCCACAGGCGACCACAATATGCGCGCCATCAGCTACCCCAACCCGCAAGACACCGCATTGGGACACGCCGTGCCCTTTTATTTGCATGTTCCCAGCGAATACCGTGCCCAAGCCCAATACCAGCCCAACCGCGCAGGCTCGCACAAAGACATCCTGCCCACGCTGTATGAACTCAGCCTATCGCAAACGCCTTATTACCAAACAGGCTGCAATCTAACTGCCGCCGAAAGCAGCGCCAACCCATTCTGCGGCTATGGCTACAACCCCGAAGTTATCCTAACCGACAACGGCTTTTACAACACCAAAAACCAGCAATACCGCACATGGCAAAATGGCGACACCCTTGCCGCCAGTCCACAGCCCAGCACGCCCAGTGCCGCTGATCAACAAATCATCCAACGCGCCAGCGCCAATAGCTTATTTTTGGAATGGCAGTTGAATCGTATCGTGGCGGGGACGAAGTAGCTCAATCGTTAAAGGCAGCCTGAAACCCAAAAGGCAGCCTGAAAACGAGCAACGCGAGTTTCAGCGAAGCTAAAACCCACCCCACCCACCACAAAACAAAAGCCCCCCACCATGCTACAAACCCTACTCTCCGCCCCCAACCCCCATTTCACCGAATCCGCCGACGGCAGCGACGGCATCATCCCACTCGCCCATCGCGCCGCCGACCCTGCCCCAGCAGACGATCTCGCCCAATTCGCGCAACAGCTAAACGGCGCCAGCCCCGAGCTGCTTGCGCTCTATCGCGCCCACAACGGCGTGCAACTATTCGCCCGCCGCAGCGATCCTTTAACAGGCTTGATATTTGTCCCCATCGCCGAAATGGCGGAGCTAAAAAGCGACTTGGAGCGCTGGTTCGCATCCGCCGACGAATTAGACGAAGACGAGCGCGGCGAATACGAAACCTGCCAAGGGCAGCCCGCCATCATCGGCACGCCCGATTGGTGGGCAGGCGCGGTGGTGTTCGCCTATTTTGGCTACACGCCCGAATGTCTCATCATGCCCACCACGGGCAAATATCGCGGGCAAGTGTTTATCTACGAACACGACGGCGGCGACGACACTTCCCGCATCGCCGAAAGTTTCCCCGCGCTGATGCAGCAAATCAGCGCAACGCCCGTGCCGTTTTTTCAACGCTATTACGGCGTGGATTACTACAACATTGAACGCTATGCCAACGGATAACCCGTTTTCAGGCTGCATCAATCCATCCGCAAAGGACACCTTATGAACATCAAACTCATCGTTGGCTTGGGCAACCCCACCGCCGAATACGAACACACGCGCCACAACGCAGGCTTCTGGTTTTTAGACGAGCTGGCATGGAAATGGAATGCATCGTTTAAAAACGAAAAAAAATTCTACGGCGACATCGCCCGCGTTGCCCAGCCGCAAGGCGACGTTTGGCTGCTCAAACCCGACACCTATATGAACCTATCAGGCAAAGCCGTCGCCGCCCTCGCCCAGTTCTACAAAATCCAGCCCGAAGAAATACTCGTCGTCCACGACGAACTAGACATCCCCTGCGGACACATCCGCTACAAACTCGGCGGCGGCAACGGCGGGCATAACGGCTTAAAAGACATCCAAGCCAAAATGGGCACGCCCAATTTCTACCGCCTGCGCTTGGGCATCGGGCATCCAGGCGATCGCAATCTGGTGGTGGGCTTTGTGCTCAACAAGCCCCCTGCCGCCGAGCGCGAACTGATTGACAACGCCATCGCCAAATCCCTGCAAGCCATGCCCGACATCATGGCAGGCGATTTAGAAAAAACCGTGCGCTTTTTGCATAGTAAATAAACCCAAAGGCAGCCTGAAACGCATTGACCGCTTTCAGGCTGCCTTTTGTCTTATCCATCGCATAACGGCGTTTGCTTTTCAGGCTACCTTATCCCGCCCCCAAAGGCAGCCTGAAACCCCATCGCCCCTACAAAATCTTGGTAAAAACCTGTAAAATCCACCCCTTTCCCGACATCATAACGCCCGAAAAATCATGTACTTCATTCTCATCCTGATTCTGATTGCCGCCCTTGCCTATCTCGTTTACAAACAAGCCAAAAGCGAGCAGCAATGGCAAGCCGAGCTGCAAGAACACCACAAAACCCACCCCCGCTACAAAATCATCGACGGCTACAAAGCCGAGCCAGAAGCCAACGAACCTGCCGAACCGCAAGCGCAGCAGCTTGAACTGCCCGTAGAAATCGAGCAAGAACCCGAAGCGCCAACCGCCATCCTGCCCAGCGATGGTCTCGCC
>CAUSAW010000136.1:0-3690 GCA_963529725.1 uncultured Kingella sp.
CTGATTTGCCAAGATGTCGGCGAGCCGCCGACGATCCATCGGTTACAGGTTTTGCAAAGTTTTCAGGCTGCCTAAATGCCTGCATAATGCGCGTTTTGTTGTGTTTTGTTGTTTTTAGGGAGCAAGCAATGTCGGAACTGGATAAGATTTTGGCTTACAACGAGTCGTTTGTGGATGCGGAGCAATATGCGGCGTATCAAACCACAAAATACCCCGAGCGCAAGCTGGCGATTTTGTCGTGCATGGACACGCGGATTGTGGAGCTGATTTATGCGGCGCTGGGGGTGAAGAACGGCGATGTAAAGATGATTCGCAACGCGGGGGCGGTGGTGTCGCATCCTTGGGGTTCGGTGATGCGTTCGCTTTTGGTGGCGGTGTTGGAATTGCGCGTGGAAGAGATTATGGTGATCGCGCATTTTGATTGCGGCATGCGCGGGCTAACGGCGCAATCTATGCTGGATGCGGCGCAGGCGCGGGGCATTCCCGCTGACCGCATTGAAACGCTGCGCCATGCGGGGATTGATTTGGATAGCTGGTTTACGGGGTTTGATAATGTGGAACAGAGCGTGCGCCATACGGTGAACATGATTCGCCATCATCCGTTGATGCCGAGCAATGTGGTGGTGCACGGGCTGGTGATTCATCCGAGCACGGGCAAATTGACGTTGATTGAAAAGGGCGTGCGCGATGAATAAGCTGGGCTTGTTCGGCGGCAGCTTTGACCCGATTCACAACGGGCATTTGCATATTGCGCGCGCGTTTGCGGATGAATTGGCGTTGGACAGCGTGATTTTTTTGCCTGCGGGCGATCCGTATCACAAAAATGCAACGTCGGCTTCTGCGGCGCAGCGTTTGGCGATGGTGGAAGCGGCGATAAAGAGCGACAGCCGTTTTGCCGCCAGCGATGTGGACATGGTGCGCGGCGGGGCGACGTATAGCGTGGACACGGTGCAGATTTTTCGCCAGCACTTTGCCGATGCCACGCTGTGGTGGCTGATGGGCATGGATAGCTTGCTGCAACTGCACACTTGGAAAAACTGGCGCACCTTTGCGCGGCTAACCCATATCGCGGTGGCGGCGCGCGCGGGGCAGTCGCTCAACCATGCGCCACGCGAGTTGCAGGATTGGCTGGGCGAAGCGTTGCATAACGGCAGCCTGAAAATTTTGTCGGCGCCGTTGCGGGATGTGAGTTCTAGCGAGATTCGGCAGCGGGTGAAAGCGGGGGAGCGGGTGGATGATTGCGTGCCTGCGGGGGTGGCGCGGTTGATGGGGGAATGGAGGGTGTATCGGTAGAGAGAATGAAGGGTTTTCAGGCTGCCTTTTGGGGTGGAGATTAAGGCAGCCTGAAAATTAATTGATATGAGATAAAAACCGTTTAGGGTTGTTTCCGAACGGTTTTTTGGTTTTCAGGCTGCTTGATCTTTGGGGATTAGGCAGCCTGAAAATGAATCTATACCGAAAAAAACCGTTTGGCTTGTTACCAAACGGTTTTGTTTTTTCAGGCTACCTTTGGGGAATCTTTTAGGCAACCTGAAAACAGCTTAACCATCCACAAAACCCATCAACCAAAATTCCACCCCCCACCCCTTCACATTTCTTAACGCACACTACGCTCCTGTTATACAATATCACCCCCTATTCAGGCAGCCTGAAAGTGCTTTTTATGAAATCTCCCTTTTCCCTGCTGCTCGCCAGCCTCTCCCAACGTCTTGCCATTGCCGCCACCGTGCTGCTGATTATTTGGAGCGTGTATTACTGGGCGGTGTCGGCATGAGCATTGTGATTCAAAATCTGACCGTAAGCTATCAATCGCGCCCAGCGGTGCATCATGTGGACATGACCTTTGCCAACAATTGCATGTATGCCATTTTTGGCCCCAATGGCGCGGGCAAATCCACGTTGCTCAAAGCGATGATGGGGCTGATTAAACACACGGGCAGCGTGCAATGGCAAAACCTGTCGCGCTGCGACATCGCCTATTTGCCGCAGCAATCCGATATTGACCGCAGCCAGCCCTTAACCGTGTTTGAGCTCACGGCGATGGGGCTGTGGTACGAAATCGGCTTTTTTCGGCGTTTAACCGCCGCACAGCGTGAACGGGTTTACCACGCCCTTGCGCGGGTGGACATGGCGGATTTTGCCCAGCGCCACATCAGCGATTTGTCCAATGGGCAATTTCAGCGCGTGTTGTTTGCACGGATGCTGGTGCAAAACGCGCAGTTTTTGCTGCTGGATGAGCCGTTTAACGCGGTGGATGCCAAAACCACTTACGCCATGCTGGATTTGCTACGCCAAGAAAACCAAGCAGGGCGCGCGGTGATTGCCGTGTTGCATGATTACGAACAAGTTCGTGCGTATTTTCCGCACACGTTTTTGTTGGCGCGCGAAAAAGTGGCGGATGGCAAAACCGAAGCCGTGCTCACGGATGAGCTGCTGTTGCAAGCCAACGCGCTGGCGCAAAAAGCGGAAGACGAAGCGCAATGGTGCAACGTTTAGGCAGCCTGAAAAGCGATTAAGCCGTTTTCAGGCTGCCTTAGCCTTTCTACAATTTTCTTTTTAATCAAATATGTACGATTTACTCATCTCCCCGTTTACCGAATTTTCGTTTATGCGCTATGCCTTAGCGTCTGTTGTGTTCCTTGCCCTGTCCGCCGCGCCCGTGGGCGTGTTTTTGGTGATGCGGCGCATGAGCCTGATTGGCGATGCGTTGAGCCACGCCGTTTTGCCTGGCGCTGCCATTGGCTACATGATTGCAGGGCTGAGCCTGCCCGCAATGGGCTTGGGCGGCTTTATCGCGGGGATGCTGATGGCGTTTTTTGCGGGCGTGGTGAGCCGTTTCACCGAGTTGAAAGAAGATGCCAACTTTGCCGCGTTTTATCTCACCAGCCTTGCCATTGGCGTGCTGCTGGTGAGCTTGGGCAACAACAGCGTGGAGCTTTTGCATTTGCTGTTTGGCTCGGTGCTGGCGGTAGATTTGGATTCGCTGCGGCTAATGGGCGGTGTGGCCAGCTGCACCATCATCGCGCTGGCGCTGATGTTTCGCCCCTTGCTGCTGGAAAGCATTGACCCGCTGTTTTTGCGCTCGGTAAACGGACGTGGCGGCTTGTGGCACGTAGCTTTTTTGATTTTGGTGGTGATGAATTTGGTGGCAGGCTTTCAGGCGTTGGGCACGCTGATGTCGGTGGGCTTGATGATGCTGCCCGCCATCGCCGCGCGGCTGTGGGTGAAAAGCATCGGCGCGTTGATGCTGGTTTCCGCCGCCAGCGCACTGGTTTGCGGCTACGCGGGGCTGCTGCTGTCTTACCACCACCCTGCCAACTTGCCATCGGGCCCAACTATTATTCTATTTTGTGGCGGCTGGTATTTTGTCTCCGTGTTATTTGGTGCGCAAAGCGGTATTGTGGTGAAGCTGCTGCGCAAGCGGCATCGGGCGATTTATGTGAAGTGAGTTTCAGGCTGCCTATCGGTTCGCAAAAGGCAGCCTGAAACGCAAAAAACCAAGCAAAAACTAAAAAACGTTTACAATACACCCTTTTCATTTTTCCCCTTTTCAGTCTGCCCAAAACGCCAAAGGCAGCCTGAAAACGGTTTTTAACCATCTCATTGCCACAAAAGAGTTCCCATGTCCGAAATCCTAGACCAAGTGCGCCGCCGCCGCACGTTTGCCATCATCTCCCACCCCGACGCGGG
>CAUSAW010000137.1:0-3459 GCA_963529725.1 uncultured Kingella sp.
ATAGGGGAAATTCTAACTTAAACGGAATTTCCTGAGTTATCTAGGACAGCCCCTTTGTTTTTAACGAAACCGTCTATGCCATTTTTTTAGGAGAAAAACATGGAAGAACCCATTATCGGCATGAATTATGAAGTGGCGTTGGAAACTTTGGACGGTGCGGCGCAGCCGTTGATTTGGGCGCGGGAAGAAGAGCGCAAGAAAGCCGAACCTTGCGCGGCGTTTATCCAATATTGCACGGATAGAATCAAGGCGTTGCAAATTCTGCGCCATAATCTTCGTTCCAGCGATGAAGCTGTTATCGCGCGGATTTTAGACCCGAATGATCCGTTGATTAGATAGATGACAATTTAGGCAGCCTGAAAACGGGATGATTCGTTTTCAGGCTGCCTTTTGCTCTTGCGGCAATCAATCCCCCATCGCCGCCAACAATTCCGCCTGATGCTCGGCAATCAGCGCGGCGGTGATTTCTTCCATATCGCCGTCCATCACAAAATCCAGCTTGTGCAGCGTGAGATTGATGCGGTGGTCGGTAACACGGCCTTGCGGGTAGTTGTAAGTGCGGATGCGCTCGCTTCTGTCGCCGCTGCCGATCAGCGATTTGCGCTCGGCGGCTTCTTTGGCTTGGGCTTCGCGTTTTTGTTTGTCGTTGAGCCGAGCGGCGAGTACCTTCATCGCTTGGGCTTTGTTGGCGTGCTGGCTGCGGCCGTCTTGGCATTCCACCACCATGCCCGTTGGCAAGTGGGTGATGCGGATGGCGGAATCGGTTTTGTTGATGTGTTGCCCGCCTGCGCCTGATGCGCGGAAGGTGTCAATGCGCAAATCGGCGGGATTGAGCTGGATTTCTTCCAGTTCGTCCGCTTCGGGCATCACGGCGACGGTGCAGGCGGATGTGTGGATACGCCCTTGGCTTTCGGTGGCGGGTACGCGCTGCACACGGTGTCCGCCGCTTTCAAATTTGAGTTTGCTGTACGCGCCCAGCCCAATCAGCCGCACGATCACTTCCTTGTAGCCGCCCAAGTCGCTTTCGTTGGCGGAGACGATTTCGGTTTGCCAGCGGTTGCGCTCAGCGTAGCGGCTGTACATGCGCAGCAAATCGCCGGCAAACAGCGCGGCTTCGTCGCCGCCGGTGCCTGCGCGGATTTCTATGAAGATGTTTTTGTCGTCATCGGCATCTTTGGGCAGCAGCAGTTTTTGCAATTCAAAATCCAGCCGTTCAATGGCTTCTTTGGCAGCCTGAATTTCTTCGGCGGCAAAGTCTTTCATTTCGGGGTCGGATAACATTTCTTGCGCGTCTGCCAAATCGTTTTGCGCTTGGGTGTAGGCGTGGTAGGTTTCCACGATGGGCGTAAGCTCGGCGTGCTCTTGGTTGAGACGGCGATAGCTGTCCATGTTTGCGGTGGCTTCGGGCGAGCCGAGCAAGGCGGTTACTTCTTCTAGGCGGTGGGATAGGTTTTGCAGTTTGGATTGGATGGATGGTTTCATGATTGGAATCTGGTTTTCAGGCTGCCTGAAAAGGGTTGAAAAAACGGCGAATTATACGGTAAACAGCGGATATTTGCTTTTCAAGCTGCCTATCTGGCGCAGCGCATAACCGCCCTGCCCTGCGGCAGCCTGAAAACGCAGCCCATCACCATGCGCCCATTTTCAGGCTGCCTTTGCCGCTGCTATCAAGGCAGCCTGAAACTCACTATAATAGCCCCCATTTTCAAACGCTTAACACAAACCGAATTCATGAAAACATCTGCCGCTTTGCTGCTCAGCATCGCCCTACTCGCACCGCAAATCGCCCCCGCCGCCAACGATAATCCGCCCAACCCCAACGCCGAATTAAACAACGTGCGCGATGCCATCGCCGCCACGCAAAAAGACCTTGCCGCCAAGCAAGCCGCGCAACGCCGCGCCGCGCAAATTCTACGCGAAACCCAAATCGCCATCGCCAAAGCCCGCCGCGAACTCAACGAGCTTGCCCAGCGCGAGCAAGCCGAATGGCAAAAGCTCACCGCGCTGCAAGCCACGCTATCCGAGCTGCAAACCAACATCAGCAACACCAAAGCCCAAGTTGCCCAGCTGCTTGCCAACAACTACAAAAATCCGCAGCCCGCCGCCGTCGCCCTGCTGCTCAAAAGCAGCGATGCCAACCAAAAAAGCCGCTTTCTTGCCTACACCCGCCACATCAATCAAGCCAACAAAAAGCTGATTGACAAACTGGTGCAACAGCAAAGCGAGCTCAACAGCCAAGAGCAAGCCATCAACACCGAGCTTAAACGCATTGAGCAACTCGCTGCCCAACAACGGCAAAAACTGAAAAAACTCGGACAAACCCACAGCCAAGCTCAAGCCAACAGCAGCCAATTGAGCAAAGACATCAGCGCGCAACGGCAAAAACTCGCCCAGTTGCACGCCAACGAGCGCCAGCTCAACCAAGTGATTGCTAACATCGTTGCCAAGCAAAACGCCCAGCGCAAAGCCGAAGCCGAAAAACGCGCGCAAGAAGCGCGTAAACGCGCCCAAGATGCCGAACAACACGGCGGCAAGCCCAAATCCACGCTCACGCGCGAAGATTTAAACCTGCGCCCCAATCAGCCCAGCCGCGCCGAAACCCCAGCCGAAGCCGCCAAGCCTGCCGCCCAAAAACCCCTGCGCGGCATCATGCCCGCATCAGGCAACGTTATCGGGCGCTTTGGCACCGCCCGCCCCAGCGGCGGCACATGGCGCGGTATCTTCATCGCCACCGCGCCCGCGCCCGTGCGCAGCATCGCCGCAGGCACGGTGGTTTACACCGCCAACCAAGCGGGCTACGGCAATATGATGATTATTGACCACGGCAACGGCTATATGTCGGTGTATGCAGGCTTATCCAGCATCAGCGCCAGCAACGGCAGCCACGTTGGCGCAGGGCAAACCATCGCCACCAGCGGCACGCTGCCCGCAGGTGAGCAAGGCTTGTATTTGGAACTGCGCTATCGCAATAAGATTATGAATCCGCTGGTTTGGCTGCGCTAGGCGCGCATGGCAAAGGCAGCCTGAAACGGGATGAGCGTTTTCAGGCTGCCTTTATTGCGTCGTGTTTTGTGTATCGTTGATTAAAATAGGCGGCAACGAGAGCCGTGTACGAATAGTGCATACGGGCATTGGCAACGCCGTATCATGGTCTGTTTAATCAACTATATTTCAAGTTTCGTCATAATCAACCGTTATCGCTTGCAGCGCGTCATCGGCAAATTCAACCATCAAATAAGCATCGCCCAAATAAATATCGCCTGCGGTAATGGTGGTAACAATGCGCCCGCCGCCGCAGTCAAACACCAGCGAATACACTTCCAGCGCATCAAACCAATCTTCGTCCGCTTGCTTGTCGCGGTATTCGGCAAAGCTCTGCGCCAACGCCAAACACGGGCTGTCGTTATAGTAAAATAAAATAGAAACCACCCGCACAACCTATCATAACCACACCTATCT
>CAUSAW010000138.1:0-3452 GCA_963529725.1 uncultured Kingella sp.
ATAGGGGAAATTCTAACTTAAACGGAATTTCCTGAGTTATCTAGGACAGCCCCTTCTTTTTTCCAGCCGCCGCGATAGACGGTGGCATAGCCGTGTTCAAACGGGGTGGAGAAATCCCACTGCGCGGGGGTGGCGCGGCTGCCGTCGCGGCGCACAAAGCCGACGCGCCCTTTTTCCACATAGCGGCGCATGCCTTCCTGCCAGTAGTCGCAGCCGTTGTCATACTCGATGGGCGAATATAAATATTGCCCCGTGCGGCTGAATACATCGCCCACATCGGCAGCGATGGCATCGTCGCGGTTTTCGTTGAAATGTTCGGAAAAACAGATTTCTATGGTGTGGCCGCGGATGGGGCGTTTGTCTTCGGCGTAGTGGTGGGCATAGGGGGACATGACTTTTATCGGCGCAATCACTATGCGCCCTGATGCGGTTTTCACGCCGATTGTGTCGTCTGCCTGCGAGTAGAAATAAAGCGACTCGGCTTGGGCGAACGCGGCGGCGAATAGCAGAGCGATGGGGACGATGGTTTTGCTGGGCATGGGAGTTTCCTTTTTTCAGGCTGCATGGCGGCGCATTGTACAAACACCCCCGCCCGCGCCGTCAATCCAAAAACGAAAATAAACAATGGATTGGCGTTTAAAGATAGAATTTCCGCTTTTACAACCGCGCGGCGCGTTTCAGGCAGCCTGAAAGCCGAAACTTTCAGCGAAGCCCCAAACCCTTCGCATCATGTTTACCCACCCGCAAGGAGACCCTATGAACACCGCAAAAATCTACCCCTACATCGTTCCCCAAAGCTATCTGGAACACGGCGCGATTGCCGTGCGCACGCTGATAGACGGCGAAATCTATCTCTCATTGGTGGAAGATTTGGACGGCATCGTGCAAGGCATCACGCCCGAAGCCTTGCGCGATGCCAACCTTTCCGCCGAGCAAGCCTTGGATTTGGCATTGGACAATTTGGGCAACGCCCTGCGCAACCAAGAAATCAACATCTCATCGTTTGACGGCGAAAACGGCGATATGCCCTTTTTGCTGTTTGCCGACAGCTGGCTGGCTGCCGCCTCGCTGATGGAGCGCGGTTTGTCCGATTTTACCGCAAACGTTTTTGGCACGAATACCGTTTATGCTTCCATTCCGCACCGCGATGCCATGCTGGTGTTCCCCAAATGCACGGGCGGCAAGCTGCAAGCCTATCGCGATATGATTGTGGAACACGAAAGCGACGGCGAAAAACCGCTCACGTTTACCCTGTTTGAAATCAGCCCCGAAGGCGTGCGGGCGGTTGAATAGCTTGCCGCCACGCAAGAAAAGGCAGCCTGAAAACAAGTTCAGATGCACGTTTTAGCTTCGCTGAAACTCGCTTCGCTCGTTTTCAGGCTGCCTTCTGTTTAACCGCATCGCCATGCCGTGCCGCACACCGCCAGCCCACACAAAAGCAGCCTGAAAACCCAATTTCAGCGTAAAATCCGCCCTTTTCCCTTTCAGGCAACCTGAAAACCGCTTTCAACAATACACACAAAAAGGAACCAACCATGCCCGACTACCGCTCCAAAACATCCACCCACGGCCGCAACATGGCAGGCGCACGCGCATTGTGGCGCGCCACAGGCATCACCGATGCCGATTTCGGCAAGCCCATCATCGCCATTGCCAACTCGTTCACCCAATTCGTGCCAGGGCACGTTCATCTGCACAACATGGGGCAGCTCGTTGCCCGCGAAATTGAAAAAGCAGGCGGCATCGCCAAAGAATTCAACACCATCGCCGTGGACGACGGCATTGCCATGGGACACAGCGGCATGCTGTATTCGCTGCCCAGCCGCGATTTAATCGCCGATTCCGTGGAATATATGGTGAACGCGCATTGCGCCGACGCGCTAGTGTGCATTTCCAACTGCGACAAAATCACCCCCGGCATGCTGATGGCGGCGATGCGGCTGAACATCCCCACCATCTTCGTATCGGGCGGGCCGATGGAAGCGGGCAAAGTGGTCGACGCGATTAACATTGCCGACAGCCGCCGCCTAGACTTGGTGGATGCAATGATTGACGCGGCAGACGACAACGTTTCCGATGCCGCCATCGCCGAAATTGAACAAAACGCCTGCCCCACTTGCGGCTCGTGTTCGGGGATGTTTACCGCCAACTCCATGAACTGCCTCACCGAAGCCCTCGGCTTGTCGCTACCTGGCAACGGCTCGCTGCTCGCCACCCATGCGGGGCGCAAAGAATTGTTCCTAGAAGCAGGGCGGCTCATCGTAGAAATCACCAAACGGCACTACGAGCAAAATGATTATTCCGTGCTACCGCGCAGCATCGCCACCAAAGCCGCCTTTGAAAACGCCATGACCATGGACATCGCCATGGGCGGCAGCACCAATACCATTTTGCACTTGCTCGCCGTAGCCCAAGAAGCAGGCGTGGATTTCAAAATGGCGGATATAGACCGCCTGAGCCGCATCGTGCCCTGCCTGTGCAAAACCGCGCCCAACAACCACGATTACTACATGGAAGACGTGCACCGCGCAGGCGGCATCATCGGCATCCTGAAAGAGCTGGACAAAGCAGGCAAACTGCACACCGACGCGCTCACCATCCATTCAGGCAGCCTGAAAGAAGCCATCGCCAAATGGGACATCGCCAACCCCGCCAACACCGAAGCCATAGAACGCTTTAAAGCCGCGCCGGGCGGCGTGCGCAGCACCCAAGCCTTCTCGCAAAACCGCCAATGGAAAACGCTGGATTTGGACCGCGCAAACGGCTGCATCCGCGATGTGGAACACGCCTATTCGCAAGACGGCGGCTTGGCGGTGCTGTTTGGCAACATCGCCGAGCGCGGCTGCGTGGTGAAAACCGCAGGCGTGGACGAAAGCATTTGGCAGTTCACAGGACGCGCCCGCGTGTTTGAAAGCCAAGAAGCCGCCGTAGACGGCATTTTGGGCAACCAAATCGTAGCGGGCGACATCGTTATCATTCGCTATGAAGGCCCCAAAGGCGGGCCGGGCATGCAGGAAATGCTGTATCCCACCAGCTATCTGAAATCCAAAGGCTTGGGCAAAGCCTGCGCCCTGCTCACAGACGGACGTTTCTCAGGCGGTACATCGGGCTTGTCCATCGGGCACGTTTCGCCCGAAGCAGCCGAAGGCGGCGCAATCGGCTTGGTGCGCGAAGGCGACACGATTGAAATTGACATCCCCGCCCGCCGCATTCATCTGGCAGTAAGCGATGAAGAACTCGCCCGCCGCCGCGAAGCAATGGAAGCGCGCGGCGCAAAAGCATGGCAGCCTGAAAACCGCGACCGCCACGTTTCGCAAGCCCTGCGCGCCTACGCCGCCATGACCACTTCCGCCGACACGGGCGCGGTGCGCGATGTTTCGCAGGTGGAGCGCAAATAGTTTGGGGCTGTACTAGATAAGCAGTCATGTTAGACTGCAAAAATGAATATAACT
>CAUSAW010000139.1:0-3377 GCA_963529725.1 uncultured Kingella sp.
AGCTTAAAGTGCTGCGTAAATGGTGTGGTATTTAGGGCTTATCTAGTACAGCCCCAAACAAAATCCGCACTTCGCTTCATCATCAGAAACAAAATGCGGATTTTTTTCACACGAGAACGCGTTTATCAGCTATCAGCAGGGCTTAAAACTTCCACCCCAAGCCAACATTTGCCGCGCGTTTGTTGCGGTAGCGCCCGTTTTCATACACGCCGTTGAGGTACACGTTCAAGCTGTCGCTGATTTGGTAGTTCGTGCCAAGCGTGAAGGCGATGTTGGGGCGATGCCCTGAATACGATTCGCTTACGCCTTGTTTGATACCGCCGTAGTTGGCGGTGTAGCGCGTTTTGCCGTTAAGGATTTCGCGCAGTTTCAAGCCTGCGTTGAGCGTCCATTTGCCTTTTTCGTCAATTTTCCACAAGCCGTCTATGCTGAGCGTGGCGCTGGTTTCGTGGGTTTTCACATTATCAGCGGAAACCAAATCTGCGCCGTAGCGGTTTAGGTTATAGTCCATGCCGTTTAGGCGGGCGTGTTTCAGGCTAAGGCTGGGCATCAGGCTGAAACGCTCAAAGTTGAACACTTTGCCCACGCCCAAGCCTAGCAAATATTGGTTGGCGCGGTCTGAGCCAAAGTTGGTTTTGGCTCTCAGAAAATCCACGCCCAGCATGGCAGATAGCCAATAGTTGCCATGGTTAAACGTGTATGCGCCTTCCAAGCCTGCGCCGCGTGTGGTGATTTTTTTCTCTAAGCCGCCGTAGCTTTCTGTCCAGCGGTGCGACAGATTGCTCAATTGCAAGGCAAAGCCGTGTTTGCCGTCTGCGCCAAAGTGGCGGGCTAAGCCGAGCGATTGGCTGTAATCCCTGCTTTTGCCGTTGATGTCGTGCATATCGCGGGCGTTGGATGTGCCGTAGCCCATGTCCACCCACATCGTGCCTTCTGGGTTGCTGGCAAGGGCTTGTTGCATGGTTTTGTCGCTGCGGGCAACTTTTTCGTTTACGGTGTGCTCTTGCGCGTGGCGGGCGGTTGCGGTGCTTAAACCGAACACGGTGGTGTTGAGCGTGCGCGTGGTGAGCAAGGCTTGGGCAATGCCTGCGCCGGCTATGGGTTTATCGTTGGTGGGCATAACGTAGCCGAAGGTGATGTGGTCGCCCAGCTTGCTGGCATCCAGCCTATCTAGCAAGCCATCTAGGATGGAGATGGTTTTGTCGCGCCCTGTGTAGCTGGCTTGGTCGCGCAACACGTCGCCGATTTGTTGGCGCGATGTGGTTACGCTCACTTGCTTGTTGGTTACGTTGTAGCTGTTGTTAATCAATTCGCCCAATTGGTTGGCATAGCGCACGGCAAAGCCTGTTTTGTTGCTGATGCCTTGCTCGGCGTTGAGCAGCACTTCGGTGTTGCCTTGTCGGGTTACATAGCCGTTTTTCACGCCCGTGAGCGTGAGACTGCTGTTGGCTAAATCGGCGCTGCCGCTGATGTTGATGCGCGTGCCGATGGCTTGGTCAATATTGCCGTTTTGGTTGTTCAGGCTGCCGTTGATTTGCAGATTGGCTTGGTTCACTTCCAGCGTGCCTTGGTTGCTTACTGAGCCTAGGCGAATGGTGTCGCTGCTGTCGCCGATGGTGAGCTTGGCGCCGCTGGCAACGATGTGATTAGAAACGGAATGCCCGTTGGCAACCAATTCGCCGGCGCGGATTTCGGTGTTGCCGGTGTAGCTGTTGTTGCCGTTCATCACCAAAGTGTCGCGCCCGAGCTTAATCATGCCGCCTGCGCCTGAGATGTTGTTGTCAAAGAAATAGGCGCGTTTGTTGCCTTCAACATTGAAGGTGTGGGTTTTATCAAAGCGTCCGTAGCCGTTGAGACTGGCGGCGGCATTCACCAAACCATGCCCCCACACGCCATCCACGCCCGGTGCGCCCCTGTCGGTGGCGGTGGTAATCAGCGCGTTTTTGATGTCTTCGTTGCTAAACCAGTCGTAGCGGCTTTTGATGCGGGCGGCGAGCGCGGAAACGTAGGCGGTGGCATTGGATGTGCCAGCGAAGGTGGTTTTTTCTTTGTTGAGGCCGTAGGTGGAGAACACTTCGGGCGCGGTGATGCACCAGTTTTTGGTGAGCTCGCCACAGGCATTTTGGGTTTTTTCGCCGCGCTCTTGGTCGTAGGCGGTTACGGCGAGAAAGCCTTTTTCCAGCTCGGGGGCAACAAGCGGCAATGCTGCGCCGATGTTCACGATGTCTTTGTCTTCATTGCCAACAGCTTTGAGCACCAGCACATCGCGGTTCACAAATTCGCGATACAGCGGCAAGAGATGGCTGTCTTTGAGCCGTTCGTAGTCTTTGCCGTATTCAATGGTGATGTTGTTGGAGGAAACGTCGCTGCCGTAGGAATTGTTGAGCACGTCAATTTTAGTGCCTTGTTCCATGGCAAGCAGCAGGTTTGCCAGCCCTGTGGAGGAATAAACGCTGCTGGGGCTGTTGACGCCTGAATTGATGGCGGCAAGAGGCGCGGTGTCTAGGATGATTTCGGACATTTTGGTGCCGTGTCCGTGGGCATCGGTGGAGTCCACTAAATCGTTGGTGTCCACGTCTATCACTTTTTTGCTGATGCGGCTGTTGCGGTGGCGCAAGCCTGCGCCGTCGGGGTTCACGCCTGAATCTACGATGCCAACGTATGCGCCATCGCCTGATAGGGCTTCGGCTTTGTCGTTGGCGGCGGCGCTTTGCCAGCTGCCTGAAACGGGGCGGCTGGTGTTGCCTGTGTTGCCAGCGTTGTTGTTATTGTTGCCACCGCCGTTGTAGTTGGGGCGTATATCAGAACCGCTGCCGCCACCGCCGCCACCACAGCCGGAAAGCAGCGCGGTGAGCACGGCGAGGGTGAGGATTTTGTATTGCGTGGTTTTCATGGGGACTCCGTGGGTTTAGTGAGAGGGTTTTTTGGGGGTGGCAACGGGGCGGGGCAGGGGCTCTTCGCGGCGGATTAGGGCGAGACAATAGGGGTCGTTTGTCCACCATTTTTCTAGGGTGTTGCCGTTGAAATGGAAATCAAATTGGCAGAGGTGCCCGTTGTGAGTGAAGCGGTAGTGGCTGATGGCGGCTTCGGGGTGTTCTACATTGGCAAGCTGCCAGTATTGCTTGACTTGGGCGCGGCTCATGCCTGCTTTGATGTTGAGCATTTTTTCTAGCATTTGCTGTTCCTTTTTGGGGGTGGCGCTTTGGCAGGCGGCGGTGGCTAGGGTTAATAGGATGATTAGCCAAAAATTTTTATTTTGCATGGGGAATTGCCTTAGGGAGAGTGGGCGGGGGGAATGGGGTTTCAGGCTGCCTTTTTGCGTAAGGCAGCCTGAAAATGATGGGGGAATTATAGCGGGGATGGGGGATAAAGGGCAG
>CAUSAW010000140.1:0-3345 GCA_963529725.1 uncultured Kingella sp.
GATGATTACCGTGTACGCATGGATAGTCTCGCTTTCCTCGCTGCCCCTGATGCTGCTGTTTGCCCCAATGGAGCGGCGCAAACTGCTGTTGGGCTTGTTTGCCGTATTTATCGCGGGGCACGCGCTGTCGGTTGCCGCGTGGAGTTTCCCCGTGCTGCTGCTATCGCGCGTGATGATTGCGCTCACCCACGCGCTGTTTTGGGCGATTACCGCCGTGCTGGTGATGCGCGTCGCCCCGCGCGGCAAACGGCAGCAAGCCTTGGGCTGGATGTCGCTGGGCTCGTCGATGGCAACCGTGTTGGGGCTGCCGCTGGGGCGCATCATTGGGCAAGCGTTGGGCTGGCGCGCTACTTTTGCCCTGATTGGCATCCTTGCCATTGGCGTGATGCTGTTGCTGATGAAAATACTACCGCGCTTGGAAAGCAAAAATTCAGGCTCGCTCGCCAGTCTGCCGCTGCTGGCGAAACGTCCGCACCTGCTCGGCTTATACGCGCTCACCATCATGATGGCAACCGCCCATTTCACGGCATACAGCTACATTGAACCCTATGCGCTCACCATCACGCAGCTATCAGAGCAAATGACCACTTGGGTGCTGCTGGTGTTTGGCGTGTCGGGCATGGTGGCGAGTATGCTGTTTGCCCGCTTCTACCCGCGCCGCCCTAATCCCACGCTGCTGATTTCGGGCGCAATCGTGCTGCTGTCGCTGCTGCTGCTCAAACCGCTGGGGCACAACCCCGCCGCGCTGTTTGCGCTGATTTTCGCGTGGGGCATCGGCATCGCCTGCGTGAGTTTAAGCATGATTGGGCACGTGATGCGCTATGCGCCCGATGCCGCCGATGTCGCCAACTCCATCTATTCAGCTTGCTACAACGTGGGCATTGGCGGCGGCGCGTTGCTGGGCGGCATCGTGATGCGCACCAACACGCTGGGGCTAGCAAATATCGGCTGGGTGGGCGCAGCGTTGGCGGCGTTAGCATTGCTGATTTTTGTCTGGACGCAAACGCGTTTTCAGGCTGCCACAGCGCGCTAACCGGTTTTCAGGCTGCCTTTGGACTATCAGAGGCAGCCTGAAAACAAGAAAGCCGCCTAATCATAGGCAGCTTAATGAAGCAACGGCTTATTCGCATTTCAATTTTTGCGCGATGTTGCCAAAGTTTTTATCCGCATATTCGCACATCTCATTGCGCTGCTTTTGCGTGGCATCGTGCAACGAATGTTTCAAAACCATAGTATTAGTAGCATGGAACGAAGCCGTCTTTTCACCTGCTTTCGCAAAACACGCATCCGCGCGTTTAAAATACGCCTCGCAGCTGGCAGGCAGATTGCTTAAATTATGCCCACCATGCTCTGCATGATCATGCGCCCATGCAGATGCGGCTGCCAAAGCCAAAACGCCAGCCATTAAAGTTGTTTTTTTCATCTTAAAACTCCCTTGTCGTCGTTTAAAAAACATTACCAAATCCCCAAAAAATGCGTTTCATCAAGAATTTAGCAGCGCCATCATA
Organism: uncultured Kingella sp.; assembly: GCA_963529725.1. GTDB lineage: Bacteria > Pseudomonadota > Gammaproteobacteria > Burkholderiales > Neisseriaceae > Kingella_B. The sequence continues at coordinate 1,509 of CAUSAW010000140.1, forward strand.
AAGAAGCCGATTGGCGTTGTAAAGTTAATCTATTGGATTATCAAGAATTAATCTATTTGATTATCAACGCAAAAATTCATTCACGCAGCCTGAAAGCCAAGTTCCCATGATAGACCTCCACACCCATTCCACCACGTCCGATGGCGCGCTCACGCCTACGCAACTGGTGCAAGCTGCCGCGCAAAATGGCTGCCGCCTGCTCGCGCTCACCGATCACGACCACACAGGCGGGCTTGCCGAAGCGCGCGCCGAAGCCGCGCGGCACGGCATCCAGTTCATCAACGGCGCAGAAATCTCAGTAACATGGCGGCATCGCACCATCCACATCGTTGCGCTGGATTTTGACGAACACAACACCGCGCTGCAAACCCTGCTCACCCAAGTGCGGCAAGGGCGCATAGAACGCCTGCACCAAATCGCCACCAAGCTCGCCAAAAAAGGCATCACAGGCGCAGCAGAAGGCGCGCTCGCCCTTGCCGCCAACCCCGAAATGGTCTCGCGCACCCACATCGCCGATTGGCTGGTGCAACAAGGGCACGCCCGCAACAAGCAACAAGCGTTCACCCGCTATTTGGGCGACGGCAAAAGCGCATCCGTGCGCCACCAATGGGCAGAGCTGGGCGACGCCATCGCCGCTGCAAACAACGCAGGCGGCATCGCCATCATCGCCCACCCCATGCGCTACGACCTATCCGCCACCGCGCGGCGCAATCTGTTTGACGAATTTCGCGCATTGGGCGGACGCGGCATGGAAGTGCACAGCGGCGCGTGCAGCCTGAACGACCGCCTGAACTACGCCCAAGCCGCCGCGCGACACGGCTTGCTCGCCAGCGCAGGAAGCGATTTTCATCGCCCGCACGATTACAGCGGCGGCGTGCTCGGCGTTTGCCCCGAATTGCCCAGCATCTGCCAACCCGTTTGGCAACACTTCAAACAGCCATTCAGGCAGCCTGAAAACCATAAAGCAGCCTGAAAACGCCCTCGCCAGCCTTTGCCAACCAACCACCAAGGAATCCCCATGCACTTCACCGCCCAACACGTTTCCCACGCCAGAGAAAACGACATCCTGATTATCGCCTTTGCCGACAGCCACAATCCCAACCCCGATAACTATCTGATTTTGCAGCGCGAAGTGGACGATTTAGATTTTTACGACTACGAAGTCAATCGCCGCGAATATTCGGGCAACGGCGGCATTGAGCGCGCCGTCATCGCGCCCACGCAGCTGGTCTTGCACTTTCGCGCCGACTAAAAAATCCGCCAAGACGGCATCACCACGCTCACCATCAACCACGCCGCCGATGCCCAATTAGCCCATCACCTGCATTATTTGCTGACAGAAGCCGATTGCGACGTGCAACTGCTCGCGCCCGCATCAAGGCAGCCTGAAACGGAGTAAATCCATGAAAATAATCAGCAAATTTAAAGACTTCTACGATTTCAACATCGCCAAATACGGCGTTGATCCGCTTCTGATTTTTGACCGCCGCGCGCGCGAAGATTTGCCCGCGCCCAAATCGCTGCCCGCACCGCCGCCCGAAGAACACGGCATGGGCGTTACCCTGTCTTGGCTGTATGTCGGCAATGCGAAAGTGGCGTTGTTTAACAGCGGCGAGCGCGTGTACAGCGCGTTGGACATCGCAAGCGTGGACGCATGGGGCGACGTTTGTTTTCAAGACGGCTGCGAATATGCGGTCTGCTATCACGACTATCTTCATGGAAATTCGGATGATTATTTTGCAGACGGAGACCTTTGCAAAATCCCCCAAAATCCCCTAAATTCCCTAAATTCCCCCCAAGACATTTAGGGGATTTCTCATGAGCACCTTCTTCCAGC
>CAUSAW010000141.1:0-3340 GCA_963529725.1 uncultured Kingella sp.
GTTCATTTACGGTATTGTCCTTGAAATACTGTAAACAACGCTAGGGGTTTCTACATCTAATCAACACCACCGCAAACCCCATCCCCCACAACATAGGCAGCCTGAAAACCTGTTTACCCATTTTCAGGCTGCCTCAACCCAATCCCAAATCAAACAAATCCCCAAAAACCATGCCCATCCTAGCCATAGACACCAGTACTCAATACCTCTCCCTTGCCCTGCACGCCCACGGCGAAACCCAGCTCTACCACGCCGAAGCAGGCAACCACCAATCCGAACACATCCTGCCGCAAATCCAAGCCCTGTTTGCCCAAGCGCAAATTCAGGCTGCCGATCTATCCGCCATTGTCTATGCCCAAGGCGCAGGCGCGTTCACAGGATTGCGCATCGGCATCGGCATCGCCCAAGGCATCGCCACGCCCTACAACACGCCGCTTATCGGCATCCCCTGCCAAGACGCCGTTGCCTACCAAATCCCCGACCATCCCTGCGTACTCGCCGCCACCGATGCCCGCATGGGTGAAGTGTTCTACGCCTTTTTCAACACCCAAACTCATCAACGGCTCAGCGACTACCAAGTCGCCAAACCCGCCGACATCAGGCAGCCTGAAAACATCCCCGCCAGCCAAATCATCGGCATTGGCAACGCCTACACGCTGCCCAATCCGCCGCCCTTCGCAGGCACGCCACAAATGCCCACCGCCGCCGACTATCTCGCCCTTGCCCAAAGCAAACGCTATCCCGCCACCGCGCCCGAACACGCCGAATTGTTATACGTTCGCAACAAAATCGCCCTTACCGCCGCCGAGCAACTCGCCCGCAAACAAAGTCCACAATAGGCAGCCTGAAAACATGAAACTCAATCACCCCCAAGGACAAGCCGCTGAAGACCAAGCCCTCGCCTATCTGCAACAACAAGGCTGCCAACTTATCGCCCGCAACTGGCATTGCAAGCACGGCGAAATAGATCTCATCATGCTTTCAGGCTGCCTGCTCTTGTTTATTGAAGTAAAATACCGCAAAAACAACCGCTACGGTGGCGCCGCATACAGCATCACCCCCAGCAAACTGCGCAAACTCCAAACCACCGCCGAACTCTATTTGCAACAACATCCCCACAACGGCGCCTGCCGCATTGATGCCTTACTCATCGAAGGCAATCTCCCGCCCCAATGGATACAAAACATCACCGCTTAAACCACAGGAGACCCATCATGACCACCTTAACCCAGCGCGTTGCCGAGCATTTCAACGAAAGCATCCAAACCAAACAACAAGCCGCCCAAGTGCTCGCCGAGCCCACCGCCCAAGCCGCCGAACTGCTCTTCAACACCCTTGCCAACGACGGCAAATTTCTTATCTGCGGCAACGGCGGTTCCGCAGCCGATGCCCAACATTTCGCCGCCGAAATGACAGGGCGCTTTGAAAAAGAACGCATGGAACTTGCCGCCATCGCCCTAACCACCGACACCTCCGCGCTCACCGCCATTGGCAACGACTACGGCTTTGACCACATATTCAGCAAACAAGTGCGCGCGCTCGGGCGCACAGGCGACGTACTCGTCGGCATCTCCACATCAGGCAACTCAGGCAATGTCATCGAAGCCATCAAAGCCGCCCACGAAAACGGCATGCACGTTATCGCGCTCACTGGACGCGACGGTGGCAAAATCGCCCAAATGCTGCAAGATGGCGACGTATTGCTCAACGTCCCCTATCCGCGCACCGCCCGCATCCAAGAAGTCCACATCCTGCTCATCCACGCCATGTGCGACTGCATAGACACCATGCTCACCGAAGGCATCGCCTAAACCCAAAGGCAGCCTGAAAACCGCAAACCCACTTTCAGGCTGCCCACGCCCCAATTACTCATCCCCAACCATTTACGCTATAATCCGCCCCCGCCACAACATTCAGGCTGCCCCATCAAAAGCAGCCTGAAAACAAACACAGGAGACACCCATGACCCCAATCAAACACATCATCGCAGCCAGTCTCATCATCAGCACACTCGGCGGTTGCGCCACAGCCATCGTAGGCGGCGCAGCAGCAGGCGCCAACTCCATCGCCAACCGCCGCACCATCGGCACCCAATTTGACGACGAATCTACCGAAATCCACATCCGCACCAACGCCTACGCCCTGATTAAACAACACAACGCCAACAGCACCGCCACCCTATCGGTCATCAGCTACAACCGCAAAGTGCTGCTGCTCGGTCAAGTCCCCACCGAAACCGACAAACAACTCGCCGAACAAGCCGCCCGCAACGAACCCCAAGTGCAAAACGTTTACAACTACATCAACGTATCCAGCGAACCCCGCACCATCGCCAACATCAACTACGACACATGGCTCACCTCCAAACTGCGCAGCAAACTGCTCACGCTTGCTTCATCAGGCGTGTACCCTGGGCACGTTAAAGTCGTATCGTTTAACAGCGTGGTTTACGTTTTCGGTTTGCTCACCCCCGAGCAACAAACTCTTGTTAGCAACACCGTTAGCAGCGTATCAGGCGTGCAACAAGTCGTAACACTTTATGAAACCTACACCCCCGCCAGCGTGCAATCTACGCCAGCGCAATAATCAACCACAGGCAGCTTTTCAGGCTGCCTAAAACACGGAAAAACCATGTTCACACGCTATAAAAACAAAGGAAAAATCACATTCGGCAACATCATGCTCACGCTTTTGGTGCTTGGGCTATTTGTCGTCATCGGGCTGATTGGCAAGCTCTACATAACTCTCACCCAAACCCCCGCCGAAACTGCCGCCAACTACAAACGCGAGCAAGAAAGCCAAGCCCAAATTGAATGCTGGTCGCCCACCAACAAATCAGGTCGCGACTGCGGCGCCAGCGCCCCTGCCCAAAACAGCACTACCCAAAAAAGCGCTGCATCCGCCATTGCTGGGCAAATTGAAGCCGAACACCAAGCCGCATCCGAAGCAGGCTTGCTAGATGATGGCGCACTCACCCACGGCGAAGCCCCGAAAAAACCGAAAAAAATCACACCCAAAAGCGCCGAGCGTGATCTAATCCCACAAAACAGCGGCGATGAAGGCACGCCACTTGTTGCCCAAGAAGAACGACAAACACGCCCCGTTGCCGAGCAACAACCCCGCCCAGCCAAAAAACCACGCGCAGAAATTGACACCACAGGCGAGCGCGTGCTCACGCCCGCTCCGCGTCCAAGCAAACGCGATAATTCCGATGCCACCAATGCCTTGTTTGATTAAATGCACACTTTTTGCTTGACGCGCTAACGCAATATTTCTATAATTCATGCTTTCGGGTCGTTAGCTCAGTCGGTAGAGCAGCGGACTTTTAATCCGTTGGTCG
>CAUSAW010000142.1:0-3335 GCA_963529725.1 uncultured Kingella sp.
CGCAAACACCGATTTAAACCACAACACAATGCTGTCCCACAGCCGCCCAAAAAAACCCGCTTCTTCCACATTTTTCAGCGCCACCACAGGCTGCTCCGCCAGCACTTTATCGCCGTCCATCAGTTTGAGCGTGCCCAGTTTTTGTCCCGCTTGCACAGGCGCAACCACAGGCTGCACGGTTTCCAACACGGTTTTCACGCGCTCGCCCTGCCCGTGCGGCAGGGTAACGTAAGCATCTTGTTGAAAGCCGACATCGGCTTCGCTCACTGCGCCTTTATACACGCGCACCTTGCTCACCACTTGCCCCGCTTGATACATCTTGGGCGTGTCAAAGCCTTGCAAAGCGTAGTTCAACAATTTGCTGCTTTCGGTGGCGCGTGCTTCTGCGCTGGCTGCGCCAATCACAATGCTGATGACGCGGCGGTTGTTGCGCTTACTGGTGGCGATTAAGTTGTAGCCTGCGCTGGAAGTATGCCCCGTTTTCAAGCCGTCCACGCTGTCGTCGCGGAACAGCAGCAGGTTGCGGTTTTCTTGGGTAATGTTGTTATAAGTATAAGATTTGTATGAATAAATCTCATAATACTTAGCAGGCAAATCGCGGATGATGGCGGCGGAGAGAATCGCCAAATCGTTTGCGCTGGTTAAATGCTTGGGCGCGGGCAAGCCTGTGGCGTTTTCAAAATAGGTTTGCGTCATGCCCAAGCGCTTGGCTTCATCATTCATCATTTTGGCAAACGCTTCTTCGCTGCCAGCGATGCCTTCGGCAAGCGTAATCGCGGCATCGTTGCCCGAAACCACAATCAAGCCGCGCATCAAATCCCACACGGGCACTTCGCTGTGCGCTTTCAAAAACATGCGCGAGCCTTCCACTTTCCATGCTTTTTCGGATACGGTTAATTTTTGATCGGGTTTCAATTTGCCTTCTTCCAAGGCTTTGAAAGCGATGTATGCCGTCATCAATTTGGTCAGCGATGCGGGTTCAATTTGCTGATCGGCATTTTTAGACACCAGCGTTTGATTGCTTTGCAAATCGCGCACCAAATAAGCGCTGGCGGCGATTTCAGGCTGCTTTAAGGCTTCGGCAGCGTTTAATTTGGGCGCGCCGGGCGCAGAAGCAGTAACAGCCGATGCCGCAGCAGGCGCAGATGCGGCTTGCGCAGGGGCGGTGGATTTGGTTTTTTTGGCTACGCGAGCGGCAGCAGGGGTAACAATTAAGGCAGAAAGGGTGAGAATGGAGAGAATTTTTTTAACCATGTTGAATTACTCAGTTTGATAGGGTTTCAGGCTGCGTTTGAATGGGATAGGGCACAATGCCGTTTTCAGGCTGCCTTATCCGCACAATAAGCCGTGTTACGCTATTGCATCAACAGCCCACAAAAGGCTGCGATTATACCCACAAAACGCTGTTTTACCTATTTTCAGGCTGCCTAAACCCGTTTTGCCAACAATAATTAACTTGCGTTTACACAATCACAGCGTTAAGGTTACGTTTTCTTACTCAATCATAACCATTCGCTTCAACCATGAACACAGAACACTTCTACGCCTATCGCCACTATCTCACCCGCATTCTCACGTCCGCTGTTTACGATGTCGCCATTGAATCCCCGCTAGACCTTGCCAGCAATCTATCGCACCGCATGGGCAACAAAATTCTGCTCAAACGCGAAGATTTGCAGCCCGTATTTTCATTCAAACTGCGCGGCGCGTACAACAAAATGGCAAAGCTGCCTGAAAACGTGTTGCGCAAAGGCGTGATTACCGCCAGCGCGGGCAACCACGCGCAAGGCGTTGCCCTTGCCGCGCAACGATTGGGCTGCAAGGCAACCATTGTGATGCCCGAAACCACGCCGAAGATTAAAGTGGACGCAGTCAAAGCGCGCGGCGGCAATGTGGTGCTGGCGGGCGTGTCGTACAACGATGCTTACGACCACGCCATGAAGCTGGTTGCCGAAAGCGGCTTAACCTACATTCCGCCGTTTGATGATTGCGACGTGATTGCAGGGCAGGGCACCATTGGCATGGAAATCGTGCGCCAACACGCCAAGCCCATCCATGCCGTGTTTGTGCCGATTGGCGGCGGCGGTTTGGCAGCAGGCGTTGCCGCGTTTATCAAACAAGTACGCCCCGAGATTAAAGTCATCGGCGTGCAAACCAACGATAGCTGCGCGATGAAAGCATCAGTTGCCGCAGGCGAGCGCGTGGAATTGAAAGACGTAGGCTTGTTTGCCGATGGCACGGCGGTGAAGCTGGTGGGCGAAGAAACGTTTAAAATGTGCCGCGATTTGCTGGACGACATCATCACGGTGGACACCGATGCCATCTGCGGCGCGTTAAAAGATATTTTTGACGACACGCGCAGCATTTGCGAGCCATCGGGCGCGTTGGCGTTAGCAGGGCTAAAAGCCTATATCGCGCAGCACAGCCTTGCCGATGAAACGCTGATTGCCGTGTGCAGCGGCGCAAACATGAATTTCCACCGCTTGCGCCATGTGTCCGAGCGCAGCGAATTGGGCGAAGGCAACGAAGCAATTTTTGCCGTGTCCATCCCCGAACGGGCGGGCAGCTTCCGCGAGTTTGTGAACGTGGTCGGCGCACGCAATATCACCGAGTTTAACTATCGCTACGGCGACGATGAAGTGGCGCATATTTTTGTGGGCATCCAAACCGCAGGCGCGAAAGACATCGCGCAAATCCGCGCCCAATTTGATGCCGCGCATCTGCCGTATATGGATTTGAGCAACGACGAAATGGCGAAAGTTCACCTGCGCTATATGGTGGGCGGGCGCACGCATAAGGTGCAAAATGAGCGGCTGATTAGCTTTGAGTTCCCCGAACGCCCTGGCGCGTTAGCAAAATTTTTGAACACGCTGCAAAGCGATTGGAACATCAGCCTGTTTCACTACCGCAACCACGGCGCGGACTACGGGCGCATTTTGGTGGGCATCGACGTGCCACCTGCCGACAGCGCGGCGTTTGACGCATTTTTGGCGCAGTTGGGCTACGCATACGAAGAGCAAACAGATAATGCGGCGTATCGGCTGTTTTTATCGGCGTGATGGGGTTGGGTTTTGTGTTTTCAGGCTGCCTAATCTGTGTTGTATTAGGCAGCCTGAAACGCAGAGAATGGCGCGTTTACGGCTCGCCGACAGGGTGGTAACCGAGCGTGGTTTATTTAATCCGCTATTGGGCAACGAGCCGTCGCCGCTCCATTGGGTTGCAGCGTTGCAAACATTTCAGGCTGCCTATGTATAACAAACATGGTGTAGAAATTAACCGTGTTGTTTACACTTTTCGGATTTTGGATGCAGACAAATTTGGCGGGTTTCGCAGAT
>CAUSAW010000143.1:0-3317 GCA_963529725.1 uncultured Kingella sp.
GCTTCAACCCGCAATCGTTTACCACCTTGCTCACCCAAGCCACCTTTAATCTGGTGCGCCCCAATTTGCAACTCGCCCCATAACCCCAACCCAAGGACACCCAACATGGAAAAAATCTGGCTCAAAAGCTACGAAGCAGGCGTAAACGCCGAAATAGCCCCCACGCACTACACATCTATGATAGATGTGGTGCAACAAAGCGTTGCCAAATTTGGCAAGCAAACCGCGTTTTACAGCATGGGCAAAGAATTGAGCTACCAGCAAATCGGCGAGCTATCCGACCATTTCGCATCCTATTTGCAAAACGTGCTGAAACTGCCGCGCGGTGAGCGCGTGGTGGTGATGATGCCCAATTTGCTGCAATACCCCATCGCCGTGTTTGGCATCCTGAAAGCAGGCATGGTGGTGGTGAACACCAATCCGCTTTACACCCCGCGTGAGCTAGAACACCAGCTGAACGACAGCGGCGCCAGCACCATTGTTGTGCTGGAAAACTTTGCCAACACGCTGGAATTGGTACTGCCGCGCACGCAAATCAAAAACATCATCATCGCCAGCGTGGGCGAAATGTTTGGCACGTTTAAAGGCGCGTTGATGAATTTCGTGCTGCGCCACATCAAAAAAGCCGTTCCCAGCTACCAATTAGCAGGCAGCACCACTTTTCAGGCTGCCTTAAAGCAAGGCGCAGCCCATCGCTTCCAGCCCGTAGCACTCACGCGCGACGATCTCGCCTTTTTGCAATACACAGGCGGCACAACAGGCGTTGCCAAAGGCGCAATGCTTACCCACGGCAACATCTGCGCCAATATGATGCAAGGCGGCGAATGGATAAAAGCCAAGCTGGTGGAAGGCAAAGAAGTGGTCATCGCCGCCCTGCCCCTTTATCACATCTTCGCGCTCACCGTGAACCTGCTGCTGTTTTTTAAAGCAGGCGCAAAAAGCATACTCATCGCCAACCCGCGCGATTTAGACGGCTTTATCAAAGAGTTGAAACAGCACCCCGTAACCGTATTCATCGGGCTTAACACGCTGTATCGCGGCTTAATGAACCAGCCCGAATTTAAAACCATCAACTTCACCACATGGAAACTCGCCCTCGGTGGCGGCATGGCAACACAACAATCCGTTGCCGAACAATGGTTTAACCTTGTGCACATCCCCATTGTGGATGCCTACGGCTTAACCGAAGCCAGCCCCGGTGTGTGCGTGAACCCGCTCAACGTTACCGAATACACAGGCGGCATCGGCTTGCCGCTGCCCAGCACCGACATCCAACTGCGCGATGGACACGGCGGCGAAGTGCCCATCGGCGAAGCAGGCGAGCTTTGGATACGCGGCCCGCAAGTGATGCGTGGCTACTGGAATCGCCCCGAAGAAACCGCCAAAGCCATAGACCCCAACGGCTGGCTGGAAACAGGCGACATCGCCGTGATGAACGACAACGGCTGGTTGAAAATCGTGGACAGAAAAAAAGACCTGATTGTGGTGTCGGGCTTTAACGTTTACCCCAACGAGATTGAAGACATTGTGGTCGCCCATCCCAAAGTGCTGGAAGCCGCTTGCGTGGGCGTGAAAAGCGACAAAACAGGCGAAGCGTTAAAGCTGTTTGTCGTAAAAAAAGACAGCAGCCTAACCGCCGATGAACTCATCGCCTACTGCCGCACCCAGCTCACAGGCTACAAAGTCCCCCGCGATATAGAATTCCGCGACGAATTGCCCAAATCTAATGTCGGCAAAATCTTGCGCCGCGAATTGCGCGGAAGCTAAATCTAACAAAGGCAGCCTGAAAAACAGTTATCGCTTTCAGGCTGCCTTTTTGCTGCACCGCGTTAATGCAAAGGCAGCCTGAAAACACTTTATAATCGTGTTTTTCAGGCTGCCTTAACAACACAACAAAACAAGGAGTTACCATGCCACAAGACTACATCCGCCAAATCGCCCAAGCTGCCAAAGCCGCGTTCTATCAAATCGCCCAAGCCGACAGCGCCGCCAAAAACGCCGCCCTGCTGCGCCTTGCCGATTTAATCCAAGCCAACCAAGTCGCGCTCTTTGCCGCCAATCAGCGAGACCTTGAAAACAGCAAGCAAAAAGGCTTATCCGAAGCCCTGTTGGATCGCCTAAAAATCACCGAAGGCAGCCTGAAAACCATGATTGAAGGCTTACACCAAATAGCTGCCTTGCCCGATCCCGTAGGCGAAATGGACGAATTTCGCTTGCGCCCCAATGGTTTACGCATCGGCAAAATGCGCGTGCCGCTGGGCGTGATTGGCATTATTTACGAATCGCGCCCGAATGTAACCGTGGATGCAGCTGCGCTGTGCCTAAAATCGGGCAACGCCTGCATTTTGCGCGGCGGCAGCGAAGCGTTTCACAGCAACATGGCGCTATCGCAGCTCATTCGCCAAGCCTTGCGCAAAACAGGTCTGCCTGAAAACGCCGTTTGCTTTGTGGAAAATACCAGCCGCGAAAGCGTGGGCGCGATGCTGCAACTGCCTGATTTAATTGATGTGATTATTCCGCGTGGCGGTAAATCCTTGGTGGCACGCATCAGCGCCGAAGCCCGCGTGCCCGTTATCAAGCATTTGGACGGCATTTGCCACATTTATTTAGACGAAAGCGCCGATGCGGAAAAAGCGGTAAACATCGTGTTCAACGCCAAAACATCGCGCTGCGGAACGTGCAACACGCTGGAAACGCTTCTGGTGCACCAAAGCCGCGCTGCTGATTTGTTGCCCGCCATTGCCGCCAAGCTCGCCGAAAAGCAAGTGGAACTGCGTGGCTGCGAACGCACACGCGCCGTGTTGCCCGAAATTCAGGCTGCCACGGATGAAGACTGGGACACCGAATATTTGGCGCTGATTTTGTCCATCAAAATTGTGGACGATTTGGACGCTGCCATCGCCCACATCAACGCCCACGGCAGCCACCACACCGACAGCATCATCACGGAAAACTACACCCGTGCCAACCAATTCCTGCGCGCGGTGGACAGCGCCAGCGTGATGGTGAACGCTTCCACGCGCTTTGCCGATGGCTTTGAATACGGCTTGGGTGCGGAAATCGGCATTTCCACCGACAAAATCCATGTGCGCGGGCCAGTGGGATTGCATGGGTTGACTTCGCAAAAATGGGTGGTGTTGGGGGATGGGCAGGTGAGATGAGTTTCAGGCTGCCTTTGGGGATTGGCAGCCTGAAAAGTTGTATTGATGTTTGCAAGAAGTGCAAAACAAAAAAGCCAAGTTTTGAAAACTTGGCTTTTTATATGGGTCGTGAGCGATTCGAACGCTCGACCAACGGATTAAAAGTCCGCTGCTCTA
>CAUSAW010000144.1:0-3253 GCA_963529725.1 uncultured Kingella sp.
GCTCGGGGTCGTATTTGGCGATGGTAAGGCTTTTAGAATACATGCAATGCGTCCTTTGCTAAGTTGTGGGGAAATGTAAACTGGCGGGATTGTAACGTAAATTTTTATTAAGGGCAGCCTGAAACTTCCTTCTCTCGTTTTTGCTGCGCGCAAGCTCGTAAACTTGTTTTCAGGCTACCTTTGTATGGCAGATTATTCAACCAGCCCAGCAGCCTGAAAAAAGCGGCGGTAGGCTTCAGCTTTTTTGGCAAGGCTTAACGGATAGGCGCGGGAGGTGGAGGGCAGACGGGTGAGTTGCAATGAGCGCTCGCCGCAGGGGTAGGCGATGGTTTCGCCTGTTTTGGGCAGCTTGGTTTTGCTGGGCAGTTTGCTGATTAACACTTCGGTGGCTTTGCCGCCTGTTGTGCCGATGCGTTGCACTTTGGGCATTTGCGCGAGGATGGTGGGCAAATCCACGCTTTCCACAATCTGCAAAAAATCGTCCGAGGCGTTGCCGTGTTCGCGGATGGCTTTGAACACGGTGGGGCAGGAGGCGATGCCGCGTTGCCATAAGAAATCTTTGATTTTGTCGGCATCAAAATGCTTGCCTGAGGCAGCCTGAAAATGGCTGGGGTCGTCAAAAAACACGATGCCATACACGCGCCACATATCGTTTTGGAAATTGGGATAGTGGAACGCCATGCTGCGTTTGTCGGCGGGCGGGGGGAAGGTGCCCATCAGCATCACCGTGGCGTGCGGCGGCAGAAAGGGCGGGAAGGGGAGGGATTCGATGATGGGGCTATTTTCGGTTGCTGCGGGGGGCATTTTCAGGCTGCCTTTGGTTGGAGTTGAAAGGGTGTTTAGGCAGCCTGAAAAGCATTAGTCGTTTTCAGGCTGCCTAGTTGATAAATCAATCCGTGCCGCGCGCGCGGTTTTCGTGGAACTGCGCCTGCCAATCGGCAAAACGGCCCGCTTCAATCGCATCGCGCATCTCCTGCATAATCACTTGGTAAAAATGCAGATTGTGAATGGTGTTGAGCTGCGCGCCCAAAATCTCGCTGACTTTGTGCAAGTGATACAAATAAGCACGGCTGAAATTTTGGCAAGCGTAGCAAGTGCAGCTTTCGTCTAGCGGGCGCGTGTCGTGGCGATGCTTGGCGTTTTTGATTTTGATGTCGCCAAAGCGGGTAAACAGCCAGCCATTGCGGGCGTTGCGCGTGGGCATCACGCAGTCAAACATATCCACGCCATGCGCCACGCCGTAAACCAAATCTTCGGGCGTGCCCACGCCCATTAAATAGTGCGGCTTGTTTTCAGGCAGCATCGGTGCAAGTGCGCGCAGCATGCGATACATTTCGGGCTTGGGCTCGCCCACGCTCAACCCGCCAATGGCAATGCCTTTGAAGCCAATGTCTTCCAGCCCGCGCAGCGATTCTTCGCGCAAATCTTCATACATCGCGCCTTGAATAATGCCAAACAGGGCGTTGGGGTTGCGCAAATCTTCAAACGCGCGTTTGCTGCGCTCTGCCCAGCGCAGGCTCATTTGCAGCGATTTTTGCGCTTCGGCGTGGCTGGCGTTGCCTTCGGTGCATTCGTCTAATTGCATCACGATGTCGGAATTGAGTACGGTTTGGATTTGCATGGAAATTTCGGGCGATAGGAATAATTTGTCGCCGTTAATCGGGCTTTTGAAGGTGCAACCTTCTTCAGTGAGCTTGCGCATATCGGACAGGCTGAACACTTGAAAGCCGCCAGAATCGGTCAAAATGGGCTTGTTCCAGCCGATAAAGTCGTGCAGCCCGCCAAATTGTTCAATCACTTCCAGCCCAGGGCGCAGCCATAAGTGATAAGTGTTGCCCAAGATGATTTGCGCGTTGATGTCGTGCAGATTTTGCGGGGTCATGGCTTTAACCGAGCCGTATGTGCCAACGGGCATAAACACGGGGGTTTCTATTTTGCCGTGGTTGAGTTCTACCGTGGCGCGGCGGGCGTAACCGTCTTTTTTGTGTAGGGTGAAATTGAGCATGGTTTTTCCTGTTTTTATTGAAGCGCGGATTATACCGTTTTTTGCGCGTGTAATTATTTTTCAATGTAAATCAATAAATTAAAAATATTTTGTGATTTTTGTGTCAGGATTTTGCGTGCCGTGCGTCTAATGGGGTGAATGATGCTTTGGCACATTCGTTTACTATCTACGAAGTCTATAAAGGAAAAATCATGAAAAAAATAATGGTATGTGCAGTTTTGGGTTTTTTGGCTGCGGGTGTGCACGCACACGACATGAACATGAAGCAGCTGATGATGGACAAAAACATGAATCACAACATGAATAAGTCCAAAATGAAACGCAATATGCACGGCAAAAACCAGCGTTCTATGCGTAAGCACGAACAAATGAATATGCACAAGCATATGTAATTTTCAGGCTGCCTCGGTTATCCGAAGCAGCCTGTTTTTATATAATGCGTTTTTTTGCCCATCAGGATTGTATGATTTTTTCCCAATTAGACCCTGCCCAGCTTGACCGCATCCGCCGCGATTTGCTGCGCTTTGCCCAAATCCAGCTGCCCCATCAGCCCGATGTGGCAGAAGATTTGGTGCAGGAAGCGGTGTTGTCTGCCTATCAGGCGCAGGAGCAGTTTAGGGGCGACGCGCAGTTGGGCACTTGGCTCATCGGCATTTTGAAAAACAAATTGCGCGATTATTTCCGCCGCCAAACGCATCAGCGCGCGATTATCGTTTCGCAGGAAGAACACGCGCTGGACGAAGCGTTTGAAGATTGTTTTTTGCCAGACGGGCATTGGACGGAAGCCGCCACGCCCGAAGCATGGGGCAACCCCGAAGGCAGCCTGAAAACAAAAGAATTCTACGAAACCTTGCAAATCTGCCTGTATCGGCTGCCTGAAAACACGGCGCGGGTGTTTATGATGGCGGAAATCATCGGCTTAACGCGCGATGAGATTACGCAGCAATGCCGCATTTCGGTGGCAAATTTCCACACCGTGATGCACCGCGCCCGCGAAGGGTTGCGCCAATGTTTGCAAGTGAAATGGTTTAACGGGAGCGAGCGATGAAACGATGCCGCAAAGCAACTTATCTTTTATCCAAACGGCTGGACGGTGCGCCGCTAACGCGCCAAGAGGCCTTGTTTTTGCAAACGCATTTGCTGATGTGCTATCGCTGCCGCCGCTATAAACAGCAGCTGGCGGTTATTGAGCAGGCGATGAAAGAGATGTTTTGAGGGTTTTCAGGCTGCCTTTGGGGGGATAGAGGC
>CAUSAW010000145.1:0-3234 GCA_963529725.1 uncultured Kingella sp.
GATAGGTGTGGTTATGATAGGTTGTACGGGTGGTTTCTATTTTATTTTACTATAGTACACAGGGAACGATTTTCAGCCTGCCTTCCCCGCTCCACGCATCAGTTCGCTCAACGCCCAGCGCGGTTTCACATTAAACGCGCCTGCCGCTTGGGCAGCCTGAATGCCGTATTGCAACCGCATCGCGCCAGCAAAGGCAATCATCGCGCCGTTGTCGGTGCAAAAGGCGAGCGGTGGAAAATAGGTTTGCACGGCTTCGGGCGCGGCTTTGGGCATGGTTTGGATTTTCAGGCTGCCCAAGGTTTCGCGCAGTTTCCAGTTGGCGCCCACGCCGCCCGCCACCACCAAGCGGCGAAAGCTTGTTTGCAACAGCGCGGTTTGCGCTTTGGCGGCGAGTACGTCCACCACCGCGTCTTGAAAGGCGCGGCAGATGTTGTTGCGCGTGGCTTCGGGCAGCGGCGCATCTTGGGGCAAAGCCAGCTTGGCGCGGGTTTTTTCCACGGCAGTCAAAATGGCAGTTTTCAAGCCCGAAAAACTCATTTGCAAGTCTTTGGAATGCAGCATGGGGCGCGGGAAATGATATTTTTCAGGCTGCCCTAGCTTGGCAAGCTGAGATAATTCCGCGCCTGCAGGATAGCGCAGCCCCAATAGTTTGCCTGTTTTATCAAAGGCTTCGCCCACGGCATCGTCCACCGTTTCGCCGAGCAATTCATAATCGCCCACGCCGCGCACCGCCATAAACTGCGTATGCCCGCCTGACACCAAGAGCGCCACAAACGGAAACTCTGGTTTTTCATCCGCCAACAGCGGCGAGAGCAAATGCCCTTCCAGATGATGCACGGGCAGCACGGGCTTGCCCAACGCCAGCGCCAAGCCGTTGGCATAGGCTGCGCCCGCCAGCAATGCGCCGCCCAAGCCCGGTCCTTGCGTGTAGGCGATGGCATCAATGTCGGCGTAATCGGCGTGAGCTTCGCCCAGCGCGGCTTGGGTGAGCGGCACAAGGCGGCGGATGTGATCGCGGCTGGCAAGCTCGGGCACCACGCCGCCGTATTCGGCGTGCATCGCCATTTGGGTGTGCAGTTGGTTGGCAACGAGTCCGCGCTCGGTGTCGTAGAGCGCAACGCCTGTTTCATCGCAGGATGATTCAATTCCAAGAATAAGCATGGTTGGTTCTTTCGTGTGTGTGGTTTTCAGGCTGCTTGGTTGGCATGGGCAGCCTGAAAATGGGTTGTTGTGTTGTAAACAAAAAGGCAGCCTGAAAAGGGGTAAACATTACCTTTGGGCGGCATTATGGCGCGGACGATGCGGCATTTGGCTGCTGTTGATATTGCTGTTCAATCTGCTGCTGCACGCTGGGCTTGGGTTCTTCCAGCGTCCACGAGAAAACGTGATACAGCGCAAACGCCGCGCCAAACAAGCTGGTGGCATACATGATTGCGCGTAGCTTTTGCTCATTGAGCCACCAAAGAATAAAGCCATACACCAGCGCATAAGCCAAGCTGGCCAGCAAGCGCGCCCAGCTAAATGCTGTAATCAAATTGAAAACCGCAAGCAGCGCTACGCCCAAATGAAATCGGATGAGAATCGTGTCCATCGTATCTTCCTTTGCTGGCAAAAGGCAGCCTGAAACGAGTTTCCAGCGCCCTATTGATTATTACGCACCCAGTCTAGCCATTTTTCAAACAATTCAGGCTGCATCGCCGCCACCACCGAGCGTTTAAATGCATGCAAGCCGCTCCAAAAATCATCGCCTTCCAGCGTTGCCAGCAAGCCGCCCGCTTCTTCCAAAATCAGCGCGCCTGCCGCGTAGTCCCACAAATTTTGCCCGCCATGCAAATACACGTCAAAACGCCCAGCCGCCAAGTAGCACCAATCCAGCGTGCTGCTGCCCAAGCAACGCAGCGTGCCAAACGGCGCAAAATGGTTGATGCTGTTCGCCAGCTTTGCCGAGCGCAGGCGCTTCACATCCACGCCTGCCAAGGCTTCGCGCAGTTTTTTGTCCACGCAGCGCAAGGGCAAGCGCGTATCGTTTAAAAATGCCCCTGCACCGCGCTCGGCGGAAAAAAGCTCGCCGCTTATCGGATTGAAAATCGCGCCCAGCTGCGCCCTGCCCTGCGCCACATAAGCCACGGAAACGGCAAAGTGCGGTAAGCCGTTCACAAAATTATTTGTGCCGTCTATCGGATCAATCACCCACAAGCCTGAATGCGCGTGCTGTGCCCACAACGCCCGCTGCTCAGCGGCGGTCATTTCTTCGCCCAACACAGGCGCGGCGATAATCTGCGGCAGCCTGAAAACCAATTTTGCCTGCGCCGCCAAATCGGCCTGCGACAACACGCTGCCATCTTCCTTGCGCGCGCTTTGCACACGCAAAAAATACGGCATGATTTCGTTTGCCGCCACATCGCGGATTAAGTCGTACAACAAGTTCATCGGTTTCATAGCAGCTTTTGGTAAAATAAAAGAGTCGCAATTTTAACATATCCTTACGTTTCCCACGCCATGCCACGCTTCTATCTCCCCGCCCCGCTCGCCCTGCAAACCACATTCAGCCTGCCCGAAAACATCGTGCGCCATATCCACGTTTTGCGCCTGAACACGGGCGACAGCATCACGCTCTTCAATGGCACAGGCAACGATTTTGACGCCACCTTGCAAGCCATCGGCAAACGCCACGCCGAATGCCACATCCACGCCCAAAGGCAGCCTGAAAACGAAAGCCCGCTCGCCATCACGCTGGTGCAAGCCATTTCCAGCGGCGAGCGCATGGATTTCACCCTGCAAAAAAGCGTGGAACTGGGCGTGCACGCCATCCAGCCGATAATTAGCGAACGCTGCGTGGTGCGGCTTAGCGGCGAGCGCGCCGACAAGCGCGTGCAACGCTGGCAAGATATTGTGATTGCCGCCTGCGAACAAAGCGGGCGCAGCATTGTGCCCGCCGTGCAGCCGATTGTGTCGTTCAACGACTACCTGCGCCAAATGCCGCGCCACGAATTGCACCTGATGATGAGCCTGCGTCGCGCCACCACCCTGCGCGACATCACCCCCGCCCCGCAATCGCTGCGCCTTATGATTGGCCCCGAAGGTGGCTGGACACCTACCGAAGAACAAGCCGCGCTGGATGCAGGCGTGCAAACCATCACGCTGGGCAAACGCGTGTTGCGCACCGAAACCGCTTCGCTGGCGGCGCTGGCGGCAATGCAAGTGTTGTGGGGGGATTTTTGAGTTGTGTGGGGG
>CAUSAW010000146.1:0-3132 GCA_963529725.1 uncultured Kingella sp.
AGTCGCCGACGTTCCATTGGTTGTAGGTTTTGCAAAGGTTTCAGCCTGAAAACCAATAAACACCATCACGCCCAACTCACCCAAAAACCAAAAGGCAGCCTGAAAACGTCTAAACCCGTTTTCAGGCTGCCTTTGTATTCGCGCGAAGCCGCAATCAAATCACTTCTTCTTTTGCCTGCGCTTCATCTTTCGCATGGTTCAACAACGCGCTAAGGCTGCGCCAATAATCATTGTTCAAATCCAGCATCATCACGCCATTTTCCTGCGCCAGCGGCGACTGCGTGCGGCTCATTGCCACTTTACGCATCAGCGGTTCCGCCGTTATCGCTTCTTGCAGCGATTTCAGGCTCATATAAACATGGTTGGCATTGTTGGAAAGCGTGTCTTGCGACGCTTGCGCCAAATTGGCTTCGGGCTGAACGGCTTGCGGCGCAGCATCATCATTAGCCGCCACCGTCATGCTGTCGCCCGCTTTCAGCGCTTCAATGCGCACATTGGTTGAACCTTGTTGAATAAAGCCCAACGCCTTTGCCGCGCCTTTGGACAAATCCAACACGCGTTTGCTGTGGAATGGCCCGCGATCGTTGATGCGCACCACAACGGTTTTGCCGTTGGCAAGATTGGTTACGCGCGCATAGCTGGGAATCGGCAAAGTACGGTGGGCGGCGGTTAAAGCATTCATATCAAAACGCTCGCCGCTGGAAGTTTTTCTGCCGTGAAAGCCTGGCCCGTACCAAGAAGCACGTCCTGTTTGGCTAAAATTTTTCTCTACGCTTTTTCTTGGGTAGTAGCGTTTGCCCGCCACTTTGTAGCTTAAATTGGCGGTGGAATGCAAAGCTTCTGCCTTAACGATTTTGGCTTGCTCTTGCTGCGCCTGCGCGGAAGATTCCGTGCGCGTGGTTGAGCAGCCTGTTGCCAGTAATACAAAAACGCCCGATAAAAGAGTATGTTGAATTTTAGTCAAAATGTGGTCCAGTTCTTGAGTTGAAGATATTTGCAAGCCTAAACAACTATATATTGTGATGCGTATAGTTGTTTTGGGGGTTTACGAGCCGCCTGCGTAGCCCAGTTGTCGCCATGCTTCAAACACCGTAATCGCAACCGTGTTGGATAAATTCATGCTGCGATTGTCTGGCATCATCGGAAAGCGAATTTTTTGCTTTTCAGGCAGCCTATCCAAAACCGCTGCGGGCAAGCCGCGCGTTTCCGGTCCGAACATAAACACATCGCCAGCCTGAAAAGCCACGCTATCGGGGCGCGTTTTGCCTTTGGTGGTGAGCGCAAAAATGCGTTGGTTTTTGAGCGCATCCAAACATTCGGCAAGATTCTCGTGCACAATCAGCGTGGAAAATTCATGGTAATCCAAACCCGCCCGCTTCATTTTCGCGCTATCCAGCGGAAAACCCAACGGTTTGATCAGCCGCAATTCGCAGCCTGTGTTGGCACAAAGGCGAATAATATTGCCCGTGTTGGGCGGAATCTCGGGTTCAAATAATACAACGGTGAACATCGTTTTAATCCTAATTTGTTGATTACAAATAATTTTTACAAAACTTGCGCCGTTGCGAACCGTGCAATATGCGCCTTTTTGCAACAGCAAGTCAAATATTTTTTCATTTATTACACGCGACTACACAGGCATAAACTTCGGCAGCCCCCGCTATAAGCAAGGCACGGGATAATTCGGCGATGCTGGAATGCGTGGTGCTAACATCATCAATTATCACAACTTTACAGTTCTTAACGTTTGCATAGATGCGAAATGCGCCGCGTATGTTTTGCGCGCGTTCGGCGGCGGAAAGGGTGGATTGTGGCGCTTTCGGCGCGCGATGCACTAAATTGGGCGCTAAAAGGGGAATTTTGTAGCGCTGTGTAATGGCTTGGGCAAGGCGGTCGCATTGGTTGAACCCGCGTTGCAGGCGGCGTTCGCGGCTGATGGGCATGGCGAGCACAGCATCAAAGGCTTGGCTGGCGAGCCACGGCGGTGGATTGGCGTTGAGCAGCCAAGTGAACACGGGGGTGAATTGGTGGTTGCCGTGGTGTTTCCATGCGTGCAGCAGGGTGGGGATGGGAGCGATGTATTCGGCGCACGCCCAAAAGGCGGAATAAGGCGGCGGATGGCGTTGGCAGTTGCCGCACAGGGTTTGGTTTAGGCTGAACTCGCCGCAGCGCGGGCAAAGGTGTTGCGGATTGGGGAACAGTTGGCGCAGTTCGCTTTGGCAGGCGGTGCAGAGCGCGTGGGGCTGGGCGGTGTGGCAGATAAGGCAGCTTTGGATGTTGGGGAACATGGTGGGGGGGGGGCGGGTGGTGAGTGATGCGGTGGGATGGCGTGCGCCAAAGGCAGCCTGAAAATGGGATTGCGTGGCAATGGCAAATGGTTTTGGCTTTGCTGAACTTTGTTTCAGGCTGCCTTTGTTTAGATGATTTCTCAGTGGTTAAAACTATGTTCGTTAAACTGCGCTATTTTAAATTTTTGATAACACATACAATGCGCCATCTCAATTCACACAGGAAAGAAAACTATGTTTACTCGTTTACAAAATTTACAAGACGCGGCGTTGTGCTTGGTGCGCGTGGTTACGGGCTATATGTTTTTGCAACACGGGTTGGCGAAATTTTTTGAATTTCCCGTTTCTATGACAGGTGGGCATGGGGCTGTGCCGTTGTTTTCGCTGTTTGGCGCGGGTGGCGTGCTGGAACTGGCGGGCGGGGCGTTATTGATGCTGGGCTTGTTTACGCGCCCTGTGGCGTTTTTGCTGGCGGGGCAAATGGCGGTGGCGTATTTCTTTATCCACGGCGGCAATGTGCTGCTGCCAATGACCAACGGCGGCGAGTTGGCGGCGTTATATTCGTTGATGTTTTTGCTGCTGGTGTTTACGGGCGGCGGCAAATATGCGCTGGATGCGGTGCGCGCTAAACAATAAGATGCGGCATAGGCAGCCTGAAAATGTTGCGGGCTGGTGTGTTGTTTGATTTTGGTTTCAGGCTGCCTTGGGTGCGATGTTTGGCAAAAAGGCAGCCTGAAAACTACATATAAGTACGAAAGCGCGTAAACGTGCTTTCAGGCTGCCTAAAACTGTAGAAACCCCTAGCGTTGTTTACAGTATTTCAAGGACAATACCGTAAATGAAC
>CAUSAW010000147.1:0-2856 GCA_963529725.1 uncultured Kingella sp.
CATCAAAGCCCATAATGGCAAAGTTCATCATGGCTTGGATGGTGATGAAAAAGATGGAATAGCTGTATTTATTGGTGCGCGAGTAGAAAAACAGGCTCACGAATATCACCGCGATGGCGAGCTTGTCCACCAGCGTGAGCGCGAACACAGGCAAGATTGAGCCAACTAACACGCCGCCGATTGTGCCGATGATGCGGTGGAGCAAGCGGCTTTTGGTGGCGGAATAGTTGGGCTGGCACACAAACACAGCGGTGAGCAAAATCCAATAGCCTAGGCTTAAATCGTTGTCGTTAAGGTGTTGGCTGTTGATGATGTGCACCACGATGCAGCACACGCAGGCAATTATCGCCATGCGCACGGCGTGGCGGAACACGGGCGATTTGAGCGTAAGCTGTTGCTTGAAAATTTGCCATGCGGTTTTGAAGTTGTTGTTATCAAGGGCTTGGATGCGGGTTTGCTCGCTGGGCGTGGTTAGGCTGTGAATATCGGGGTTGCCCAATTGGGCGAATTGTTGGCTGATGCGGGCTAGGTTATCCAGCAGGCGTTGCACGCTGTATGGCGATGCGCCGTTGCCCGTATCGTGCGCGGCGTAGTAATCCAGCGATTGCATCGCGCCTTGCGTGGCGCGGGCGAGCTTGGGCGAATCGGTGTATTCGGTGTTGCGGCGCAGGTTTTGGGCAAATTGTTGGCAGGCTTTGGCTTGCAAGCGGATGAGCCGCTCAATGCGGTAGATTAAATCGGTGTGGCTCATTTGCTGGGTGAAGGTTTGGTAGTGCATATGGCTGGCGGACATCCGCTCGTGGATGTCTTGGGCGATGAAGTAATAGCGCAGCATTTTGGCAGTGCGCGGGTGGCGATGTTGCCCGCGCATTCGGTAAAACAAGGCGTTGCGGCAAAGGTTGAAGCTGCTGATGACGCGGCTGTTGGTCATGGCAAGCTGGATTTGCTGTTGGTCGTGTTCGTCGATTTCGTCGGGGTCAAAAAAGCTGGCTTTGCTGTTCAGATAATCGGCAAGGGCATCATAGGCTTGAGCGATGTTTTCTTGCACGGGGCGATGCGGGAACACGATGTGCGCCAGCAGCGTGAACAAGGTGTACAGCAGCGTGCCGATGATAATCAGCAGCGTGTTTAAATAAGGCGCGGCGTGCGGGTCGTGGGTAAGCGTGGTGTAGATGGCGACGGCGAGTGTGCCAAAGGAGACGGTGCGATAGCGCGTGCCCGCTGCGCCCAATAGGGTGAACACGAAGGCGATGGCAGTAAACGCTATGGGCAGCGCGATGGGGTTGTTGAACGTGAACTGCACGGCAAGCGAGCTGATGGTGAAGGCGATAACGGCAAATAATACGTTTTTAAACTTGCCCGTTAGCCCGTTGTCTAAATCCACCAAGCCGCCTGCGATGATGCCGAGAATAAGCGCGGCGAAATATTGTTCCTTGTTGAATCGCCACACAAAATAGGCGCACAAGCTGGCGCTGATTAACACGGGCAGGGTGTTGATGATTTTTGTGTTAATGGCGGGGGTTTTCATGATGCAATCGCGTATGCAAACGTGCGTTAAAAAAGGTTAGCATTTTAACGCTAAATAACAAACTAGGCAGCCTGAAAACGAAGTTTCTGCGAAGCTAAAACGCGGTTTTTGCTTGGCGCAGACGATAATCTGTTTTCAGGCTGCCTTTGCGTATTTCAGGCTGCCCCTGCCCCGTGCTAAAATCGCGCCTTTTCGTTTAACCATTTTTTCGTTATCAATCAATATGTCCCAAATCACCATCACGCCCAGCCAAACCCAATTTGAAGCCGCCGCCGAGGAAACCATTCTGGATGCCGCGCTGCGCCAAGGTTACAACCTGCCCAACGCTTGCCAAAGTGGTATGTGCGGAACGTGTCTTGCTCAAGTGGTGTCGGGTGATGTGGTGCTGGGCGATTATGATGAATTTGCGCTCACCGATGAAGATGTTGCCAACGGCATGGTGTTGCTGTGCGCTTGTCGCCCGCAAAGCGATGTGGTGATTGATTTGCCTGCTTATCAAGGCGCAAAAGCCATCATGCCGCGCACCATGCCTGCGCGCGTGAGCATGATTGATATACGCGGCAAAATGGCGCTGCTGCGGCTGGCGTTGCCCAAATCGCCGCCGTTTAAGTTTTATGCGGGGCAGTATGCCGATATTTTGTATAAAGGCACGGTGCGCAGCTATTCGCTTGCCAATGCGCCCAGCGAAAATGGCGTGATGGAGTTTCATGTGCGATTGCGCGAAGGCGGTGTGTTTTCGCCTGCGCTGTTTTCAGGCAGCCTGAAAGTGGGCGATGTGTTGCGCGTGCGTGCGCCGTTGGGCTCGTTCACCTTAAACGAAGAAAGCAATAAGCCGTTGATTTTTGTTGCCACGGGCACGGGATTTGCGCCGATTAAATCGCTGCTGCAACACCTGCGCGACACGCAGCCTAACCGCAGCGTGCATGTGTACCACGGCGCGCGCACTGCCGATGGCTTGTATGACGAAGCTGCCCTGCGCGAGCTGTTGTATTTGCTGCCCAACGCGCGTTACACCCCCGTGCTTTCCTGTGGCAACGAAGCATGGCAAGGCGCGTGCGGGCATACCACCGAGCAAGTGTTAAACGATTACGCCGATTTATCGGGCTACGAAGTTTACGCCTGCGGCTCAATAGAGATGATTCTCAGCAGCAAGCAAGTCTTCACCCAACAGCGCGGGCTGCCTGAAAACGCGTTTTACAGCGATGCCTTTACCGCACACACGCCCGAAGCCGCAGCGGCAGCCTGAAAATGCCCTGCGGATTGCGCCGCAGTTTCTCCATCCCATTTTCAGGCTGCATCAGTCTTTAACCCCCACCCCGCTTTCAGGC
>CAUSAW010000148.1:0-2794 GCA_963529725.1 uncultured Kingella sp.
CTATACAGCATTGCCCAACGCCACGGCATGACCGTAAGCCAGCTTCGCGCGGTAAACAATCTGCAAGACGAAAACCTACGCGTGGGACAAACTTTGCGTGTGAACGGCACGGCTGTTGCCAGCACGCCTGTGGTGCAAACGTCGCCCATTATCTCCACAACCACCACAACAACTACCACCAACATCACGCCAACGCCAACGGTTACCGTATCCAGCAAAACTAGCAGCCATGCTGGGCTCACATGGCAAAGCCCGCTGGCAGGCGCCAACATCGCCAAAGCGTTTAGCAACAGCACGCGCGGCGTAGAGCTGCAAGGC
Organism: uncultured Kingella sp.; assembly: GCA_963529725.1. Taxonomy (GTDB): domain Bacteria; phylum Pseudomonadota; class Gammaproteobacteria; order Burkholderiales; family Neisseriaceae; genus Kingella_B. Next base: position 319 of record CAUSAW010000148.1, read on the forward strand.
TCGGCGGGTCAAACCGTTGTTGCGGCGGCAGATGGGCAAGTGATTTACAGTGGCAATGGCCCGCGCGGCTATGGCAAGCTGGTTGTTGTGCAACATAGCCCCAATTTGCTCACGGCATACAGCAACGGTGATAATTTGATTGTGAAAGAACAAGAGCGCGTGAAGCGTGGGCAATCGCTTGCCAAGCTGGGCAGCGCAGGCAGGCTGCATTTTGAAGTGCGCGAAAGCGGCACGCCTGTGAACCCGAGCAATTACATTCCGTTCTAAGCGGACAAGCCAACAGGCAATGGGATGAATACCTTGCCTGTTTTTGTTTTGGCTTTTCAGGCTGCCTTATGGGGCGTAAAGGCAGCCTGAAAACCTTATCCAGCATTCCCTAGCTGCCCGATTCAAGGCAGCCTGAAATCCCGAAAGTTTATCCACCCGAAAGTTTATCCATGATCATCGTCATGCAACCCCACGCCAGCGAAACCGCCGTGCAAAATGTGGTTCAATTTATCCGCGCGCAAGGCTTAACCGAGCATCTATCGCGCGGCACCGAACACACCATTATCGGCGCGGTGGGCGACGAGCGCGTGTTTGACCCCGCCCAAATTGAAGCGCTGCCCGAAGTGGAACGCGCCATCCGCATCATGCAAGATTGGCGCATTATCAGCCGCGAAGCATGGGCAGACGACACGCAAATCACCATTCGCGGCATCCCATTTGGCGGCACAAGCGCAGCGCAAACCATCGCCCATATCGGCAGCCTGAAAACAAACGAAGCAGAAGCCAAAGCCAATACCGCGCCCGCCATCTTGCTAGACCCATTCTATCTCTCTGCCAATCCTTATGCGCCCAGCAGCAGCCTAAGCGAAAGCGAAATTGCCCGCCAACTGCAACGCAGCAGCGCCGATTGGCATCGCGCCGAAAAAGCCGTCGCCATCCACATTCGCGACAGCGCCCACATCCAAGCCGCGCTCAACGCCGAAGCCGATTTGCTTTATCTCGGCGGCGAGCTGATTAACAACCGCCATATTTTGCACGAACTCGGCAGCCTGAATGTGCCCGTTATCGTGTGCAAAGACATTCATCACACCGTGCGCGATTGGCTGATTGCCGCCGAGCAAATTGTGCTGCGTGGTAATCAACACATTTTGCTGGGCGAAGCAGGCACGCTCAGTTTGTACGGTGCGCCCAACCGCCTAGATGTAGATGCCATCGCCCAAGCCAAGCAGCAAAGCCATTTGCCCGTGTTAGCGAACATCAGCGGCTTGGCGCATCGCTATATGCCGCTTGCCACCTTGCGTCAGCTTGCCATCGCCGCAGGCGCTGATGTGATTATTGAATAGGCAGCCTGAAAACAACCTTGCCCGCAAAATCCACATCCGCCTGCCTATCGCATCAATCGCAAAAGGCAGCCTGAAAAACCCTTTATTCTTAATACAAACCATGTCCCAAAAAGCCCCCATCCGCAAACGCATCGCCCGCCTTTTCAAACTGCTTATCTGGCTCTACCACACAGGGCGCAACCTGCGCCAGCTTGACCACGCCACCGACGAACAACGCGCCGCCGCCCTGCGCCACATGGGGCAAAGCTGCCTAGACACGCTCGGCATCCGCACCCAAGTGCAGCAGCCCAGCGCCAGCCAAGCTCAAGCCAAACACGGCTTGCTCATCGCTGCCAACCACGTTTCATGGCTGGATATTTTTGTGATTACCGCGCTGTATCCATCCAGCTTCATCGCCATGCAAGAGCTCAAAAGCTGGCCCATTATCGGCAAAATGGTAACCAACGCAGGCACGGTGTATATAGACCGCAGCAACCGCAAAGACATCAACATCATCAACGAAGCCATCTCGCGCGTGCTGGATGCGGGCGGCAACGTCTGCTTTTTCCCCGAAGCACGCACCACGCTGGGCAACGGCATGCTGCCGCTCAAAGCCGCCCTGTTTCAGGCTGCCTTAGACAGCAATGCCCCCGTACAGCCCATTGCCATGCGCTACTACGATGCCGATGAGCGCACCAGCGCCGTTTCTTTTGCCAACGCCAACTTGTTCCAATCGCTCTGGCGCGTGGTTTCCATTGAGCAAATCGATGTGAAAGTGGACATCGCGCCGCAAATTCACCCGCGCGATCTCGCCGAAAACGATCGCTTTTTGCTCAAAGACACCGTGGAGCAAACCCTGCTGACCATCGTGTTATCCGACAGCCCTAATCCAGAGCAAGTGATGCCTTAATACAATACGCGCAACACATTTTCAGGCTGAAACCTTTGCAAAACCTACAACCGATGGAGCGTCGGCGGCTCGCCGACATTTTGGCAAACCAGTAATGCCGTGTTTAATTAAGCCATTTGGCGGCGAGCCGCCGCCGTTCCATTTTGAATTTCAGGTTGCTGTTGGGGTTTTGCAAAGGTCTCAGGCTGCCTATTGCTGCACAGGCATATAGGACAAAAAAGGTGCTAAAAATCCCTACAAACCTTATCCTATAAGG
>CAUSAW010000149.1:0-2711 GCA_963529725.1 uncultured Kingella sp.
TTCTTTGGCGAAGCAAAGAAAAGTAAGTGCCCCGCTGGCATGAAGCGCATGGTTAAAACTACACCCAAAGCCAACCACAAAGCAGCAACCCATTTTCAGGCTGCCTGAAAACCCGCCCAATGGAGCCTCGGCAACTCACCAACATCTCGCATCTTGGCAAACCAGCCGCTCCCTGTTTAATAAGCAACTTGGCGACGAGCCGTCGCCGCTCCAACCTGTTTCAGGCTGCCCTGCAATACCCCAAACGCAGCCTGAAACAATTTTGAGTAAAATACGCCTTTTTTTCCCATCGCACACAACCATGTCCCCACAACAACACTACACCGAATCCAGCATCAAAGTCCTCAAAGGGCTAGAACCCGTCAAAGAACGCCCAGGGATGTACACCCGCACCGACAGCCCCACCCACATCATCCAAGAAGTCATAGACAACGCCGCCGACGAAGCCCTCGGCGGCTATGCCACCCGCATCAGCGTAGAAATCCACGACGACCAATCCATCAGCGTGCGCGACAACGGACGCGGCATCCCCACAGGCAACCACCCTACCGAGCAGCTCCCCGTAGTAGAACTCGTGTTCACCCAATTGCACGCAGGCGGCAAATTCAACAAAACCGAAGCAGGTGGCGCCTACGCCTTTTCGGGCGGCTTGCACGGCGTGGGCGTATCCGTAACCAACGCCCTGTCCAAACGGCTGGACGTAACCGTCAAACGCGATGGCAAAATCCAACACATCGCTTTCGCAGGCGGCAACGTGGTAGAACCCCTGCACACCATCGGCAGTTGCGCCAAAAAAGATACGAGCACCGAAGTGCGCGTGTACCCCGATGCCCGCTATTTTGAAAACCCCAGCTACAACCTAGCCGAGCTAGAACGCCTGCTGCGCGCCAAAGCCGTGCTGCTCAAAGGCGTAGAAGTCAGCCTAATCCGCCCCAACAAAGGGCAGCCTGAAAACCCCACGCTCATCCAAACATGGCACTATCCGCAAGGTCTGCAAAGCTATTTGGACGACCTGCTTGCCAACGCGCAAGAAGCCGTGCCCATTTTCGCCAGCGAAAACTATCTTGCCCAAAGCAATGAAGAATTCCAGCAAGGCGAAGGCGCTGCATTTGCGCTCACCTGGCTGGAAGAAGGCAGTTGCGCCAACGAAAGCTATGTGAATCTTATCCCCACACCGCAAGGCGGCACGCACGAAGCAGGGCTGAAACAAGCCATGTTCAACGCAGTAAACAACTTCATCAACCATCATAATCTGCTGCCGCGCGGCGTGAAGCTCAACAGCGACGACGTATTCAGCCGCGCCGCTTTCGTGCTGTCCGCCCGCATCCTAGACCCCCAATTCCAAGGGCAAACCAAAGACAAACTCACCAATCGCGACGCACTCAAACTGGTATCCAGCGTGTGCAGCGACCCGCTGGAACTGTGGCTCAACCAAAACATAGAACACGGCAAAAAAATCGCCGAACTCGCCATCAAGCAAGCCCAAGCCCGCCTACGCAGCACCAAAAAAATTGAAAAGAAAAAAGGCAGCGGCGTTGCCGTGCTCCCTGGCAAACTTACCGACTGCGAAAGCGAAGACATCCGCGAAAACGAGCTGTTTTTGGTGGAAGGCGACAGCGCAGGCGGTTCAGCCAAGCTCGCCCGCGACAAAAACACCCAAGCCATCCTGCCCCTGCGCGGCAAAGTGCTCAACAGCTTTGAAATCCACCGCGACCAACTGTTTGGCAACGCCGAAATCCACGATATTTCCGTTGCCATCGGCATTGATCCGCATAGCGCCAACGACAACATAGATTTAAGCACCCTGCGCTACGGCAAAATCGCCATCCTATCCGATGCCGATGTGGACGGCTCGCACATCCAAGTGCTGCTGCTCACCCTGTTTTACAAACACTTCCCCAAGCTCATAGAACACGGACACATCTACGTTGCCCAGCCGCCGCTGTTTCGCGTGGACATCAACGCGCAAGGCAAAAACAAGCCCGCGCGCAAACTCTACGCCCTAGACCAAGCCGAGCTAGACAGCATTTTGGATCGGCTGCACAAGGAAAACATCAAGCCCAGCGCATATTCCATCAGCCGCTTCAAAGGCTTGGGCGAAATGAATCCCGACCAGCTTAAAGACACCACGCTACACCCCGACACCCGCCGCCTGATGCAGGTAACCATCCCCGATTTAGAACGCCACGACACCGAAAACATCTTTATCAAACTGATGGGCAAAGGCGAAGCCGCCAGCCGCCGTGCATGGATGGAACGCGAGGGCGACCAAGCCGAGCTGGATATTTAGGCAGCCTGAAAAGCCCTACGCCCATTTTCAGGCTGCCTTATCCACCCCAATAGGCAGCCTGAAAAACAAAATAAAACAGCAATGGCTTGTTGCCACATAGCAAATAGCCAACCGTAGGGTGGGCAACTGGTTGCCCACCATGATTGCCAACATTGCTGGTGGGTAATAAATTGCCCACCCTACCGCTTTCTCGATGGAACGAAAGTAAAATTTAAAATTGTTTAAACTAATGAAAGGAACAATTATGAATATAGATTTCGCGAAAATAGAAGAATTTTGCACGACAAAGCAACAGTTGAAAGAGGTAGCAAAATTAAAAAAGAAATTTTCGATTACCAATGCAGCTAATAAAACAGCATTGATAAATTTAAGGGGCTGTACTAGATAAGCCCTAAATACCACACCATCTACGCAGCACTTT
>CAUSAW010000150.1:0-2606 GCA_963529725.1 uncultured Kingella sp.
TGCGAATATCAGGCCAAAGTGATGCTTGCGGTCTGAGGGGGGAGATGGTATCTACTTGGGTTTTGCAAAGATTTCAGCCTAAAACATTATCCAGCGCAGTCCACCCCATTTACTCATTTTCAGACTGCCTTTCCCCATCCTACACACCCCACCCCTATCCCCCTGTAACTCAATTTCAAATTCCCCGCCGTTTCGGGTATCATCCGCCCCTTTTTTACCAAACAAACAATTCTTAACATGGAAGCATCACTATCAAACATCATCGGCGCCATCAACACCGCGCTGTGGAGCTATTTGCTGATTTACGCACTTATCGGCATTGGGCTGTTTTTCACCGTTTACCTTGGCGCGCCGCAGATTACTAAGTTCGGCGCGGCGTTTAAATCGGTGTTCGGCGGCTTGTTTGCCAAAAAGGAAAAAAACGCGCAATCGCTGTCGCAGTTCCAAGCCTTGGCGGTGGCGATTTCGGCGCAAATCGGCACGGGCAACGTGGCAGGCGTGGCAACGGCGATTGTGTCGGGCGGGCCGGGCGCGATTTTTTGGATGTGGGTTTCCGCCTTTTTGGGCATGGGCACCATTTTTGCCGAAGCCATTTTGGCGCAAAAATACCGCGTCATCAGCCACGGCAAATACATCGGCGGCCCCGCGTTTTACATCACGCACGGTTTGACCAAAAAAATCGGGCGCGACAAGGCGCGGTTTTTGTCGGGCTTTTTTTCCATCGCGCTGATTATCGCGCTGGGCTTTATCGGCAACGCCACGCAGGCGAACTCCATCGCGGGCGCGGTTCATATCGCGTTCGGGCTGCCTGAAATCGCCGTCGGCATTGTGCTGGCGGTGGCAGCGGGCGCGATTTTTATCGGCGGCATCAACCGCATCGCCAATTTCGCGCAGTTTGTGGTGCCGTTTATGGCGGTGATTTATATTTTGTGCGCGATTTGGATTCTGTTCCAATATGCCGACCACGCCATCGCCATGATGAGCCATATTTTTCAGGCTGCCTTTAACCCGCAAGCGGTGTTGGGCGGCGCGGCAGGCATCGGCATGAAAGAAGCGGTGCGCTATGGCGTGGCGCGGGGCTTGTTTTCCAACGAAGCGGGCATGGGCTCAACGCCACACGCGCACGCCACGGCAGATGTGGCGCACCCTGCGCTGCAAGGCATGGCGGCGTTTGTGGGCGTGTTTATTGACACCATTTTGGTGTGCACGGCAACGGCGTTAATCATCTTGCTCACCGAAGCCAACACGCTGGGCTTAAACGGCGCGGCGGTTACGCAACAGGCGTTCAGCATGGCGTTTGGCGGCTGGGGTGCGGGGCTGCTGGCGGTGTGCCTCACCTTTTTTGCCTTTACCACGATTATCGGCTGGTATTATTTTGGCGAATCCAATGTGCGCTTTTTGTTTAAGGGCAAGTTTTTAAACGTGTATCGCGGCTTGGTGCTGCTGGCGATTGTGCTGGGCACGCTGGGCAAGGTGGATTTGGTGTGGGCTCTGTCGGATATGTTTAACGGCTTTATGGTGATTCCCAACTTGATTGCGCTGTTTTTGCTGCGCGGCGAGATTAAGGCGGTGTACGATGATTATTTGGCGAAAATCCGCGCGGGCAAGGCGGTGGATTATGATTATGAAGTGCATGAGTATCATGAGAAATAGCCGTTAGGGCAGCCTGAAAAGAGTAGGCAGAAGAAAAACCGTGTTCTGGGGGACACGGTTTTTTTGTTTTGGGTGATGTGATTGGGTAGTTTTCAGGCTGCCTTTTGTTGGAATGATTGGGCAGCCTGAAAAGCCGTTTGGCATGATAAAGCCGTGCGTTAAAGGTGCGGTTTTTCGTTTTAACTTCGTTGCAGCCTACGGCTTTCAGGCTGCCTATGGCGCGTCGGCGCAGGTTCAAAAATCTGGATACCACCAGCGCAACAAAGTCATCAGCAAGCCCGCAACGGCGCATTGCCACAAGCGCGGCTTGATTTCAAACGGCACGCCATCAGACCAAGCGTCCAGCATCGCCAGTGCGAGAAAACCGCTGGAATAAAGTAAAAACCATTTGATGAAAAATGCCATGTTTGCTCCTTTTGCGTTTAGCTACGCTGAACTTTGTTTCAGGCTGCCTTTGCGTATTAAACCGCTGCTTCAACCAGCGCGATTTCGTCTGCGGTTAAGCCGTAGATTTGGTACACGGCTTGGTTGATGCGCTGCTCCAAGCTGGCGATAAAGCGTTCGTGGAAGTTTTTGTCGCTGTCGGATAGGGCGGCGCGGGCTTTAGGCTGGGCGGCGAGTAGTTGTTCCACCAGTTTGACGATTTCGTTGTGCAGCGTTTGATTGTCCGTTTTTACCAGCGGGATTTGCAGTAGCGGTTCTTTGTCCACTTGGAAATTGTTGCCTTGCATTTTGCCTTTGTGGCGCAGCCAGAATGCGACAAGGTTGGAATTGAGCAAGCCGAGCAGGTATTTCAGGTTGATGCGTTCAGATTTGATGACATTGCAAGCCATCATCACATAGCATGCTTCATTTGTGTATGAAAAGGTTGGTTTGGCACATTTCCTAACACTAATAATTTTTGGGGCTGTCCTAGATAACTAGGATAAATTATCTCTTACCAGTTGTTTTAA
>CAUSAW010000151.1:0-2589 GCA_963529725.1 uncultured Kingella sp.
CGCAGGCGATTTAATCCTACACGGTGATGCCCAACTGCTCGCCGTCCAAATCAACGGCGAAACGCAGCCTGAAAACGCCTACACCCTGCAAAACGACACCCTTACGCTGCACCACACCCCCGCCGCGCCGTTCACGCTCACGCTCACCACCCGCGTAGAACCCCAGCACAACAAATCCTTTGACGGACTATACGCCAGCGGCGGCAATCTCTACACCCAATGCGAACCCGAAGGCTTCCGCCGCATCACCTACCACCCCGACCGCCCAGACGTGATGAGCGTGTTCACCACCGAAATCCGCGCCGACCAAACCGCCTTTCCTGTGCTGCTGTCCAACGGCAATCTTATTGATTCAGGCAGCCTGAAAAACAACCGCCACTTCGCCATCTGGCACGACCCCTTCGCCAAGCCCAGCTATCTTTTCGCCCTAGTCGCGGGCGATTTAGCCTGCCAGCGCGATCACTACACCACCCAAAGCGGCAAGCGCATCAATATCGCCTTCTACACCCGCCACGAAGACGCAGGCAAAGTCGGCTTCGCCATCCAATCGCTGAAAAACGCCATGCAATGGGACGAACAACGCTTCGGCTTGGAATACGATTTAGACACCTACATGGTCGTTGCCGTGGGCGACTTCAACATGGGCGCGATGGAAAACAAAGGGCTCAACATTTTCAACACCAAATACGTGCTTGCCGACCCGCACACCGCCACCGATGCCGATTTTGAAGGCGTAGAAAGCGTAATCGCCCACGAATACTTCCACAACTGGACAGGCAACCGCGTGACCTGCCGCGACTGGTTCCAGCTCTCGCTCAAAGAAGGCTTAACCGTATTCCGCGACCAAGAATTTTCCGCCGACCGCGCCAGCCGCGCCGTGCGCCGCATAGAAAACGTGTGCCTGCTGCGCACCCACCAGTTTGCCGAAGATGCCAGCCCGATGGCACACCCCGTGCGCCCCGCCAGCTATGTGGAAATGAACAATTTTTACACCATGACCGTGTACGAAAAAGGTGCGGAAGTGGTGCGGATGTATCACACTTTTCTCGGCGAAGCAGGCTTTCAGCGCGGCATGAAACTCTATTTTGAACGCCACGACGGACAAGCCGTAACCTGCGACGATTTCCGCGCCGCGATGGCAGATGCCAACGGCGTAGATTTCGCCCAATTTGCCCTGTGGTACAGCCAAGCAGGCACGCCTGTTTTGGACGTTTCAGGCAGCCTGAAAAGCAACGGCGACTACGTTTTGCACGTCAAACAAACCATTCCGTCCACGCCCGATATGGCGGATAAACAGCCGATGATGATGCCGCTGTCGGTTGCCTTTTTTGACGAGAACGGCAACAAAATCCCATTTAGGCAGCCTGAAAACGAGAGCAACGAGTTTCGGCGTAGCCAAAACCCCGAACCGCGCAATGAAGCCGTATTAACGCTCACCCAAGCCGAGCAAGATTTCCATTTCACGCTTGCCAACAGCGGCAACATCACCCCATCGCTGCTGCGCGGCTTTTCCGCCCCCGTGCGCCTGAACTACGCCTACACCGATGCCGAACTTGCCCTATTACTCGCGCATGACGACGACCCGTTCGCCCGTTGGGAAGCAGGGCAAACCCTGCTGCGCCGCGCCATCGCTACCAACCAAAACGCGCTGGAACACCAAACGCCGCTGCCCGCCCATACCGCGCTGATTGCCGCGCTACGCAACATTCTCGCCGCCGAAATTGACCCTGCCTTCAAAGCCATGCTGCTGAAACTGCCCGCCGAAGCCGAGCTGTGGAGCGGGCAAAGCAACATCCACCCCCTGCGCATCAGCATGGCGCGCGAAGCCCTTGCCGACGCCATCGCCCAAGCTCTGCACGGCGAACTGCTCGCCGCCGCACTCAACGCCCGCGAGCAGGAAAACGCCGACAAGCGCGGCAAAGAAATCGCCGTGTATGAATACAATCCGCGCGATGCGGGACTGCGCGCCTTGCAATACGCCTGCTTTGATCTCATCCACCGCTTTGACGACAGCACCGCCATTGAGCAAGTGTTTGAGCATTATGACGAAATCGCCCGCAAAAACATGACCCACGAATGGGGCATTCTCAACGCCATCAATCACAACCCCAGCCCGCTGCGCGACACCCTGCTGGCACGCTTTGCCGCCAAATACGACCACGACCCGCTGGTGATGGACAAATATTTCAGCCTGATTGCCAGCAGCCACCGCTCCGACACGCTCGCGCAAGTGAAAGCCGCCGTGCAGCATCCGCGCTTTGATTTGGGCAACCCCAACAAAGCCCGCGCGCTTATCGGCGCGTTTGCCCGCAACGTGCCGCATTTTCACGCTACCGACGGCTCGGGCTATGCCTTTGTTGCCGAGAAAATCCGCCTGATTGATGCCTTCAACCCGCAATCCGCCGCAGGCTTGTGCCGCGCGTTTAATCTCACCCCCGATGTTGAGCCGCACCGCCGCGCCTTGATGCAACGCGAATTGTTCCAGCTTGCTGCGCTGGATAATTTGTCCAAGGATGTGCGCGAGATTATTGAGAAGATTTTGGGGCAGTGTGGGAAAGGGTGATGCGCTGGGAAAAGGCAGCCTGAAAC